>CAXMUM010000025.1:0-15470 GCA_964196585.1 uncultured Opitutaceae bacterium | reverse complement strand
TCATAGAATCTATCCTCCCATTGGGCAACCATTCCAAGATGTTGGTTGTTTAGGATCATCGCTTTTGCATTGATCTTCGCGATCTTGGCAGTGGCAAGTTCCTGTACGTTCATCAAGAAGGAACCATCCCCATCAATGTCGATGACATCGCGGTCCGGGTTAGCAACTTTTGCGCCAATGGCAGATGGATAACCATAGCCCATTGAACCAAGGCCAAGAGAACTGACAAAGCTACGAGCATTCTCAAAATTATAGAACTGAGCCGCCCACATTTGGTGCTGGCCAACACCGGTAGTGATAATGGCCTCTCCTTTTGTGACTTCGTAGAGTGTTTGGATGGCCGCCTGAGGGATGATATGCTTACTTTCCTCATAGCTGAACGGATATTCTTTTTTCCACTCAGCAACTTTCTTGAGCCAAGGAGCTGTCTTAGGAGCCTTAAATTTAAGAACCTCAATCAATTCATTTAGCCGAGAAAGTGCGTGCTTTACGTCGGAGACGATTGGGTGCTGAACAACCTTGTTTTTATTGTGCTCCGATGCATCGACGTCTATGTGGACGATTGTCGCGCGTGGCGCAAATTTCTCTACATTACCTGTGATTCTGTCGTCAAATCTAGCTCCAAGAACGATAAGGAGATCCGCTTGGTGAACAGCCCAGTTTCCAGCGACACTGCCATGCATACCAAACCACTTCAGGGAAAGTGGATGGGATTCTGGAAATGAACCAACCCCCATAAGGGTGGATGCAACTGGGATTTGAGTATGTTCGACGAATACTTTTAAGTCTTCGCTCGCTTCGGCAGATATGATTCCTCCACCCGTGTAGAGCACCGGTTGTTTTGCCTTGCTGATAAGTTCCAGAATGAGCTTCAGGCTGTCATCTTCGGCCAGTTTCGGTTGTTGTGATACGTGTAAGGGGACATCTTTGGGGAAAACCGGCTGAGAGATCGTCTGTTGAATGTCCTTAGGAATATCTATAATAACTGGTCCAGGTCTTCCCGATTTAGCGAGTTTAAAGGCTTCCTTTACGATAGAAGGAATGTCCTTAACGTCCATAACTAGATAGGAGTGTTTTACGATGGGGAGAGTCATTCCAAAGAAATCAGTCTCCTGAAATGCGGATTTACCAATGAATTTACGGTAAACCTGACCGGTGACAGCTACGAGTGGAGTGCTGTCCATATAGGCATCTGCAATAGCTGTAACCAAATTGGTAGCCCCTGGTCCACTGGTTGCCATACAAACACCAACTTTTCCGGAAGAGCGGGCATAGCCTTCGGCTGCGAAGCCGCCTCCTTGTTCGTGTCTTGGCAAAATGGTTCGAAGCTTATCTGATTTTGCCAGTGCTTGGTGAAGCTCCATTGAGGCTCCTCCTGGATAAGCGAAGACGACATCCACTCCTTCTCGGGCAAGGCACTCGATGACTAAGTCAGCTCCTTTCATTTCTGGACCGATTTCCGGTTTTGGAAAGGAAGCGATGGATGGATCTGTTTTCATTAGTTATATAATTAAGACACTGTAAGATGTGGGCTATGCTTATGGAATCAAGCCCTGATTCTGATCCTAAGGATGGATATAATGACTTGCGCTTGACTTCAATGCGGGAAGGCTGGGTTTCGTAATGAGGCTTCTGTTTATCGGAGATATTGTTGGCAGACCCGGTCGAGAATGGGTCAATGAGCGTGTTAATTACCTGCGTGAGCAAAATCGTTTGGATTTCGTAGTGGCGAATGCTGAAAATTCGGCAGCTGGCGCTGGGATAACCAAAAAGATTGCGAATCGCCTCCTTGAATCAGGTGTAGATGGGATTACTTTGGGTGACCATGTTTGGGATCAACGGGGATTTGTGACAGATATCGAGTCGTTGGAGAATGTCTGCCGACCGGCAAATCTGAACTCAAAATGTCCGGGTAAGGATCACCTTATTATCGAAAAAGGAGGGTTTCGGCTTGGGGTATTTTCGGTTATAGGTCGTCAGTTTATGCCGCCAAGGGATTGTCCATTTCGTTCGGCAGATGAAATACTTCGCATGCTTGAGGGCAAGGTGGATGCTATTGTAGCGGAAATGCATTGTGAGGCGACTTCAGAGAAAATTGCTTTTGGACGTTATCTGGATGGACGGGTAGCGGCTGTTGTGGGCACGCATACACATGTTCCAACCGCGGATGCCTGTATCTTGCCAAAGGGAACGGCGTATATCACTGACTTGGGAATGAGCGGACCTTATGAATCTGTTTTGGGGAGAGAGATTGATCCTGTGCTCAATAAATTTCTAGATGGAATGCCTCGTCGCTTTGGAGTGGCGGAACATGATGTCCGGACCTCCGGTGCTTTAATCGAGCTCGAATCCAACAAAGCGACCTCTATCCAATTGATAACGGACCGAAAACCGGCTGCAGAAGGCGAAGAAGAATTGGCCTGACTCAAGCAGTGACTTGATCCATTTTTTCTTCAAAGACTCCGAGATTTCTGAATCGTTCGTATCGTTTGTTGAGCCGTTCTTCAGGGGAAATTGTCTTGAGTTCGGTCAAATGCTTTTCGAGGGCTGCGCCTAGTTTCTCGGAGGCAAAATCGGGTGAGTTGTGGTTACCTCCAAGAGGTTCTTCGATCACTTCCTCGACAATGTTGAATTTTTTCAAGTTTCCAGCACCGAGGCCGAGAGCGTTGGCTGCTTGTGGTGCAGCTGCACTGTCTCGCCAGAGGATTGCAGCACAAGCTTCTGGGGTAATGACCGAATAATAAGCGTTTTCAAAGATGAGAACTCGATCTGCCACCGCGATGCCGAGAGCTCCTCCAGAACCTCCTTCGCCTAGAATAACGGTAACGATCGGAACATTGAGTTGGCTCATTTCGCGAATATTTACAGCGATGGCTTCGGCGACGTGTCTTTCTTCAGATGCGATACCCGGATATGCTCCTGCTGTATCTACAAAGGTAAAGATAGGCAGTTGAAACTTTTCTGCCATTTTCATAAGCCGAAGAGCTTTTCGGTAACCTTCAGGGCTGGGCATCCCGAAATTTCGGAGTAAGTTTTCCTTCGTATCACGGCCTTTCTGTTGGCCGATTATCATTACGGGCTCATCTCGAAAGAATGCTGTCCCTCCTATCGTGGAATGATCATCTTTGAACATTCTGTCGCCATGGAATTCTTGAAAATTGGTAAAGAGGCGAGAGATAAAGTCAGTTGTATAGGGTCGTTTGGGATGGCGAGCAATCTGGACTCGCTGCCACGGGGTCAAGTTATTATAAATGGACCGCTTTGTTGCTTTGATTTTCTCTTCTATCGCGGAGATTTCGCTGGAGACATCGACATTATTCTCAATCGAAAGCTGGTGGAGAGATTCCAGCTGGTTACCGAGGTCGCGGATAGGTTTTTCAAACTCTAGGGAGTAGAGAGGTTTGTCCATGGCGCGGAAGGTAAAGGAGGGTTTAGTGAACTGTCAATCTACCGAATTGATGCTTTAGAGAAAGAGGAAAGATCGTTTTAGACTAGGTTTTCGTCAATCTCAGATGGGTTATCTAATTGGTCCTTCCACCCAAGGACTTTAGCCTTTGCTCCAAATTTTTCGGCTTCTGCCTTATCACCTTTTTCCATCCAGATGCGCGAAAGACTGGTGTTGATGAAAACATCATCCGGATTTATAGAATGTGCCTTTTCTGCCGCTTGAAGAGCCTCGTCGAAATGGCGTTCGCTGAATTGGATCTCTGCCAGGGCATGCCACGCTGCAAAGCTTTCGGGCTCACCTTCGATGGCTTTTCCGAGTTTGGCTATCGCCGAAGCATTTTCGCCTATGGTGAAGTCAAAGGTAGCGTCTTCAATGATTGCCTGAACAGTATCAGATGGCATTGGGCTATTCTCGTTTGCTCCGGTCCTGGAGTCGAGAAGAATTGCCTAGGCAAACCGTTATAGAAAATGGCGAAGATCGTCTTTGCTTCCTTTATGAACCAAGAGATAGAGCTGGTTTTCATCCTGCCATGAAGCGACTGACATATTTCTCTTTGCATAGAAAGTGGGTGTCTTGCCTTTGGGTGCATCGGGGCAATCAGAACGGGCCAGAATATACAGATCGTAGTTTTTAAAACATACGATAGAAACAGTTCTTCCATTCCATCCAATCTTCCGGCAGCCCATGCCAGCCAGGGAAGCCAAGTTTTTTGGAAGATCACGGGGAACGGGCGCTTCCTGTTCTTCTAGCCAGGCCTTCATACTAGATAGGTCCTTTGACTGGAATTCGACGTCCATAAAGTCAGTCGAATACTTGATTGCATTGGATCTGAACTGTGCAAATTCGGTTGGAGAAGCGACGGAGGTCCATGCAAAGGTAATTCCTATGAAAATCGTTAATGTGGCAGCTATTCCGATAAAAGAAGGTCGTTGCCACCAGGAAGCCTTTTCAGTGCCAACAAAACGCAGACCTGCATTTATTTGTTCCTTCAGTTCAAGTGGAATTTCAATTGACTTCAACTTACTCGAGATCGCCTTATCTCTAGCTCTTTCTTCTTCAAACCATCTGCCCAGCTCTGGGTCTCGCTGGGCTCTGAGGAGAGCTTTGGCGAATTTTGGGTCGTCGGCATCCTGTCCCCCATGGCGATAGGCTTGAAGTATGAATTTGGCTTCTTTGTTATCCATTAGATTGTTCTTTCTGCTGAATGTTTGAGATGGGAACTATTTTTCCTTCGGAGGTTTTTTGTGAGTCATCGAGGAGCTTGCGCAGGTGTTTTTTTCCTCTGGAAAGTCGAGACATCACTGTTCCAACCGGGATGTTCAAAGTTTCGGAGATTTCTTTGTAAGAAAAATCTTCCAGATAAAAAAGGCTGAGGGGAATACGGAAGGTTTCTTCAATTTTCGATAGGCTTTCGATGACAATGGAAGCATCTAGTTGGTCAACCACATGGGACTCAATGGGGGCTGATTCGTTTTCGAGCATCTGTTCCTCCTGGTAGATAAAACGTTGGGATCTGCGTGTATTTTTAAGGAATTCTCTATAAAGTGTCGTGAAAAGCCACGATTTCGCCTTAGATCGATCTCTCAAAGCATGTCCTTTTTTGGCCCAAATAAAAAAGGTCTGTTGAGTGAGATCTGAGGCATCGCTTGCATTCCCACTTAGGCTAACTCCAAAGCGAAAGAGCGCTTCGTAGTGATTGTCTACGAGGTTTTGAAAGCTAGATGTGGCCATTTAGTGTTTTAAGTTAGAACAACTTGAGGCGTACTTTATTCCTCAGTTCGTGAAATTTAGCACTTTTCAACGGATTCGTCAAAGAATGAGCATGGCATCCCCATAGCTGAGAAAGCGGTAGTTGTTTTTAATGGCTTCAGCGTAAATTTCCTTAAACCAATCGATTCCGTCTGTTGAACCCGGGGAGAGGAAAGCAGACAAGAGGCAAAGCAGAGTTGATTTAGGGAGATGAAAATTGGTGATTAAGGCGTCGGTTGCGCGAAATTCAAAAGGTGGATAAATGAAGATGCCGGCTTCATCAATGAAAGGATTATTTTGATAAATGCCGTCTTTCTGAAAATAATCTTCGATAGAACGGACGCTGGTTGTTCCTACAGCAATACGTCTCGCATGGGAACCTGGCTCGATAGCTTTTCTAGTGGGTGGAGGTAATTCGTAAAGCTCGCGGTGGATGGGATGGTCTTCTATTTGATCGGCTTCAATGGGGCGAAATGTTCCCAACCCCACATGCAAATAAAGATCGGCAAAAGCGATTTTCTGTTTTTCCAGCCGCTGCAGAAGCATATCTGTAAAATGGAGGCCAGCGGTTGGGGCAGCGACGGCGACAGACTCCTCTTTGTTCGAATAGACAGTTTGGTATCGGGAGCGATCCGTTTGTCTGGTGTTATCTGATATGCCTTGTTTTCGAGAAATGTAAGGGGGCAGTGGGATATGGCCGATTCTTTCCGCTAGTGATAGAATGGTCTCCTCTCTTTCCGGCTTTATGTGAACTAGAAATTCGGCTTTTTCATTTTTCTCGATTACCCTGGCCTGGAATTCATTGATTATGCCGAAGGTAGACCCCGGAGGTAATTTTTTTCCAGGCCTTAGAAGGCACCACCATTGATTGTCTTCTGCCGTGGGGCGCAAGAGGAAGCATTCGACTTTTCCACCAGTTGAACGTTGCGCAAAAAGACGAGCAGGGATAACTCGGGCAGAATTCCGAATAAGACAATCTCCAGGAACCAGGAATTGATCTATTTCACTAAAAAGATGGTGTGAAATTTCCCGTGTCGACCGATTGACTACCATAAGTTTTGATTGATCGCGTTCAGGGGTCGGAACTTGGGCAATCAGTTCATGAGGGAGGTGATAGTCAAATAACTCAGTCTGCATTCTTAATGAAGGACATGGGTGGCGAGCAAGTTAGGTCAAATCAAGCAGCAAATCATCTGTCATTGTTGGAATGTATGTGGAGAGGGCTCTAAATTTTGAAAGAGGCAATCTCACGGCCTAAATGGGCCTGACCCTTGCGCATTCTGATTTTGCGAATAGACATTCTGTCTGAAAATATGTCGACAGAGAGGTTACCCAAGAGAGGAACGAAGGAGCCTGTATTGATAATAACTCGATTTTTTTTGCTCCAAATCCCGGGGAAATGGGTGTGTCCAAAAATGAAGAATTGAGTTTTTGGACACTGTTTTTGAAGAAAGTTTGTTGCGATACCAGGCGTGTTTATCCAACTAGAAAAGGTTCTGTAGACTCTTTGAGGCGCTCGTGCGTGTCCGGCAAAGTGTTTCAGCTTTCCCATTATTCCTCCAGTGAGTGGTGGTGGGGCTGGGTAGAGGTTTAGAGATGCTTTCTTATTTGCCTGAAGCAGAGAGGAGAAATCATTTTTTTCAGCTTCCGTCAGTTCGTCGAGATACTTCCGATGAAGGAGTGAAAGTCTTTTTGCGTGTGGGCTCCAAGGTACGATATCCTGAAAAAGAATATCGCCGTGAGTAATCAGGATTTCTTCGTCATTCAGGGTAATGTAATGAAGGTCAGAAATACCTGGGTCATGGTTTCCGCTGATGAAGTGAGGAGTCACCTGATTAGAAGAGCAAAGTCTTTTTAGCTCTTCCATCGTTGTGTGAGTGTCTTCCTGCCTATCTTTAAATTGTGCCTCGAAGGTGTCCCCGTTAAAGACGAGAGTCGACGTGTCTTTGAGGAGGGGATCAATCTGATCTGGATGATGAATAAGACTACCTCTATGCCCAAAATGTATGTCAGAGATAATGCGTATGGGCTTTTTCACGGCAATTTGTGGTTCGTTTTGGTAACGGAATCTGCTGGATCTATCAAAAGAGAGGCTGTGAAAGCAGTGCCTTAGGGCTTTAGTGGGGTTTTTCCGTTCAGAAATGGAGCCGGGAATCGGATTCGAACCGACGACCTCTGCTTTACGAAAGCACTGCTCTACCAACTGAGCTATCCCGGCAGGATTTCCGTCTGAGACTTAGGTTAATGGCCTAAGGGTCACAGCGATGGCAAGTGTTAATTGATTGTGAGAATAGGGAGCCTATCTGCCTTTGAGAACTGGATGGGTAGAATGTGAGACAACGGAATGTGCCACTCTTGGGGGAGGAGTGAGACAGAGTGAGACATTTTGGCGTTAATTGTGAGGGAGTAATTGATCGTACCTGATGAGAGGTAGTTGTTAGTTTCTATTAATCAATGATTTATGAATTAGATATGCCTCTGGCATACGAGTTGCTAATACGTTGGCATGAGTCGAGTAATCGGAATCGATCTAGGAACCACTAATTCTTGCATGGCAGTCATGGAAGGCGGAGAGCCTGTTGTTATCCCTAATGCAGAGGGAGCCAGGACAACTCCGTCAGTTGTAGCATTCACAAAAGGCGGTGAACGTCTTGTGGGTCAGGCAGCCAAGCGCCAAGCGGTAACGAATCCTCAAAATACTATTTTTTCTGCGAAACGTTTGATTGGACGTAAGTTCAGTGAAGTGACAGAAGAAGTATCGGGGATCCCGTTTAATGTGGTTGAAGCAAAAAATGGAGATGCTTATATTGAGGCAACTAGTGCTGATAAAACGGATACATATTCTCCGCAGCAAATTGCATCTTTTGTTTTGGCCAAATTAAAGGCTGATGCGGAGGCATATTTGGGCGAGAAAGTCACTCAGGCAGTCGTTACTGTTCCCGCTTACTTCAATGACTCTCAACGTCAGGCGACTAAGGATGCTGGTAAGATCGCCGGGTTGGAAATTTTACGTATTATCAATGAGCCTACGGCTGCTTCTTTAGCTTATGGCCTCGATAAGAAGAGTGAAGAGAAAATAGCAGTCTTTGATTTGGGTGGTGGAACCTTCGACGTTTCTATCCTCGAGATTGGAGATGGTGTTTTTGAAGTTAAAGCTACTAACGGAGACACCCATTTGGGTGGTGATAATTGGGATGATGCCATTATCAGCTGGTTGGTTGACGAATTTAAAACAGAGAATGGTGTTGACTTGCGGAGTGATCCAATGGCGCTTCAACGTCTTAAGGAAGAAGCAGAGAAAGCAAAAATTGCATTATCTTCTACCCAATCGTATGATATAAATCTTCCGTTTATCACGGCAGATTCATCTGGTCCTAAGCACCTGAATATTCAATTATCTCGCTCTAAGCTAGAGCAGATTTGTGAGAGCCTCTTTAGTCGGATCGTTCCTCCGTTCAACAATTGCTTGAAAGACGCCGAACTTTCCAATTCAGACATCGATGAATTGGTTCTTGTGGGTGGGATGACTCGTATGCCAAAGATCGTTGAATGCTCGAATGAATTGGCAGGCAAGGCTCCACATCAAGGGGTTAATCCAGATGAAGTTGTCGCGATCGGTGCGGCGATTCAAGGTGCTGTTCTTAAAGGTGATGTTCGTGATGTTTTATTGCTCGATGTGACACCTCTTACGTTGGGGATTGAGACAGCTGGAAGCGTGGCAACGCCTATGATTCCACGGAATACTACTATTCCGACTAAGAAGTCTCAGGTTTTTTCAACCTATAGCGACAATCAGCCTTCGGTTGAAATCAAAGTTCTCCAAGGGGAACGCCCAATGGCTGCCGACAATAAAGTTTTAGGTAATTTCCATCTGGACGGAATTCCTCCGGCTCCACGTGGAACTCCACAGATTGAGGTCACTTTCGATATAGATGCGAATGGTATCCTCCATGTTTCGGCCAAAGATACCGGCACAGGAAAGGATCAGAAGATTACTATTACAGGATCTTCCGGACTCTCACCTGAAGAAATTGATAAGATGACCAAAGAGGCTGAATTGCATGCTGAGGAGGACGAAAAGCGAAAAGAAGCCGTCGAAACACGTAATCAACTCGATTCTACTGTTTATCAAATGGAGAAAATGCTTGGTGAAGCTGGCGATAAACTCCCGGATGATAAGAAAGCACCAATAGAAGGTGCAATTGCTGAAGGGAAGAAAGCGCTTGAAAGCGATGATGCTGAGCAGATGAAGGCAGCGATGGAGAACCTCTCTAAATTAGGAGCAGATCTTTATCAGGCTGCTGCGGCAGAAGGAACTGGTGCACCTGGTTCCGAAGCTGGCGATCCTTCAACTGATCCGGCAGGCGGAGCAGGGGCGGAGCCGAAGCAAGCTGATGTCGTCGATGCAGATTTTGAGGTCGTTGAAGACGCTGAAGAGGAAGAGAAAAAATAAACCACTTTGAGGCAGCCTCTAAATAGATGGCGGCTGTTTCTGATTCTAAATAATATAGATCAAAAAAATAAGTAATAATATGAGTGTTAATATTAAACCAATCGGAGATCGTGTATTAGTTAAGTACATCGAGGAAGAGGAAGAACAGAGCCGCGGTGGGATCATTATTCCTGATGCAGCTAAAGAGAAGCCTCAGGAAGCTGAGGTCATTGCCTTGGGTTCTGGAAAAAAGGATGATTCTGGAAACGCCCAATCCTTCGAAGTGAAGGTTGGCGATCGTGTCTTAATCAGCAAATACGGCGGAACTGAAGTTAAGCTAAACGAAGAGAAATTTATGCTCGTTCGCGAGGATGACATTCTCGGAATCGTTTCCTGATCTGACAAAATAAATAATCTAAACTTAAAACAGAGAATTAATCATGGCAGCAAAACAACTCCTTTTTGATGAAGCCGCACGGCAGAAGATTCTGCGCGGTGTCGAAACCTTGGCCAAAGCGGTCAAAGTTACCTTGGGACCTAAAGGTCGCAATGTGGTAATTGATAAGAAATTCGGTTCTCCAACCGTAACTAAAGACGGCGTTACCGTTGCAAAGGAAATTGACCTTCCTGATGCATACGAAAACATGGGTGCTCAGATGGTGCGCGAAGTCGCTTCAAAGACTTCAGACGCAGCTGGAGATGGAACAACGACAGCAACGGTTCTTGCCGAAGCTATCTATCGTGAAGGCCTCAAGAACGTAACGGCTGGATCCAACCCGATTTATCTAAAGCGTGGTATTGACAAGGCAGTTGAAGCCGCAATCGCTGAGCTGAAGAACATTTCTAAGAAGGTCGATGACCGCGAAGAAATCCGTCAGGTGGCTACCGTTTCTGCAAACTGGGACACCGAAATTGGTGATATCATTGCAGATGCAATGGACAAGGTTGGTAAGGATGGAACCATCACAGTTGAAGAAGCTAAGTCGATCGAAACGACTCTTGACGTTGTTGAAGGGATGCAGTTCGACAAAGGCTACCTCAGCCCTTACTTTGCGACTGACAATGAGAGCATGGAATGTGTTCTTGAAGACGCTGCTATTCTCATTCACGAGAAGAAAATTGGCAATCTTCAGGAGCTACTACCTGTTCTTCAGGCTGCAGCAAAGTCCGGTAAACCTCTTCTCATTATTGCTGAAGATATCGAAGGTGAAGCATTGGCTGCGTTGGTGGTCAATAAGATCCGTGGAACGCTCAATGCTTGTGCAGTGAAAGCTCCAGGATTTGGCGATCGTCGTAAGGCTATGTTGGAAGACATCGCAGTCTTAACAGGTGGTCGTTGCATCACAGAAGATCTCGGCATCAAGCTTGAAAACGTTCAGTTGAGTGATCTTGGATCCGCAAAACGGGTAACTGTGGACAAGGAAAACACAACGATCATCGAAGGCGCTGGATCAGCTACTGAGATCCAAGGTCGTGTTAAGCAAATTCGTCGTCAGATCGAAGAAACCTCTTCTGATTACGATGGTGAAAAGCTGCAGGAACGTCTAGCCAAGTTGGCTGGTGGTGTTGCAGTGATCAATGTTGGTGCTTCGACTGAGCCAGAAATGAAAGAAAAGAAGGCTCGTGTTGAGGATGCCTTGCACGCAACTCGTGCTGCTGTTGAAGAAGGGATTGTTGCTGGAGGTGGAGTCGCTCTTATTCGCACGCTTGCCGCGATTGATGCAGTCAAGCTTGAAGGAGATGAGAAAGTTGGTGCTTCTATCGTTCATCGCGCAGTAACCTTCCCACTTCGTCACCTTTGCAGCAATGCAGGAATCGAAGGATCTGTTGTTGTGCGTGATGTGCTAAGTAAGTCAGGTAACGAAGGTTACAACGTTGCAACCGATTCTTATGAAGATCTGGTTAAAGCAGGTGTTGTTGATCCCACGAAGGTTACTCGTACTGCACTGCAGAATGCATCTTCCATCGCTGGTCTACTTCTCACTACTGAGTGTATGATCACAGACCTCCCTGAAAAAGACGCTCCTGCTGCTCCTGATATGGGCGGAATGGGCGGCGGCATGGGTGGAATGGGCGGAATGGGCGGCTTCTAAGCGGTCTTTACCCTCTGCAGGTCATTTCCTCTCTGCAGGAAATATTTATCAAAGGCGTCCCACAATGGGGCGCCTTTTTGTTTTCCTGCACTCATCTGGACGATATACATAAATCAAACGTAATCTAGTTGGTTGAACGGATTTTTAGAAAATCGTGGGCGATGCGGTTTTCTCTTTTCATTTTGGTTCGGCTCGTTCGTTCTATCGCCTGGTTATGGATATCATCTTTTTAGGAACTGGTACATCTCAGGGAGTCCCAATGATTGGATGTGAATGTGATGTCTGTCGTTCAGATGACGGAAGAAACCGGAGAACTCGCTCTAGTGTTCATGTTGTTATGGACGGATTTCATGTTCAGGTTGACGCGGCTCCAGAGTTTCGAGAGCAATGTCTTCGAAATAGAATACCGAAGGTCGATTTATTCATCCTTACGCACGGTCATGCGGATCATATCCTCGGGATGGATGACCTAAGGCGATATTGTGATATGCGAGGGGGAGAAGCCATTCCGGTGTTGAGCACTCAAGAGGGAGTCGGAAGGCTTGAGGCGATTTATCCATATGCGATTGGAAACAAGCCACTTCGGAGAGGTTATCCTGCATTTGATGTTAGTGAGATGCCAGAAGTTCTTGAAACGGAGGGAGGAACGATTCGCTCTACAATATTACCACACGGCCCAACAGATGTTTTGGGATTGATTTTTGAAGAGCGGAGTAGTGGCAAAAAATTGGTCTATTACACCGATTGCAAAGAAGTGGGTGAAGAGCAGCGTTCGTTCGCCAGAGGGGCAGATATGGTTGTTTTGGATGGTCTGCGGCAAGAGCCTCATCCGACACATATGAGCATTCAGGAAGCTTGTGAAACAGCTCTTTCCATCGGATCTGTACAGAATTTTCTCATTCATATGACGCATACCGTCGAGCATGCTATGATGGAGCGAGAGCTGCCTGAAACAATCCACCTGTCGTATGATGGGTTACGTGTTACTCTTTAGAAGCTCCAGAAGTAGGGGATCAGCAGCATCGCGATGGTGAAACAGATGATGTTTAACGGGATTCCTATCCGCATAAAATCCGAAAAGCGGTAGCCTCCGACACCATAAACGTAGGTATTTGTTTGGTACCCGATTGGAGTCGCAAAACTGGCTGAAGCGGCAATCGCAACTGCAATAAAAAATGGTCTAGCATCCACATTGAGTGCTGCCGCAATGCCGACGACAAGTGTAGCCATGACCGCAGCAGCAGCAGCGTTTGAAATAATTTCAGTCAGGACATTGGTGATGATGTAAACACATGCCAACATGACTAAAGCCTTGTAATCAGAAGGAACGAAATTATCGACGAGACCAACAATCTTCGTCGCAAGATAAACAGAAGCTCCCGTTTCCTGCATCGCTATTCCCATCCCGAGCATGGCGCAAATCAGAAAGAGAATGTTCCATTGTATCGAGGCATACCCATCTTTGGGGCGAACACAGCCTGTAAGAAAGAGAAAGATAGAACCTACGATAGCGGCATATTCGATACGAACGAGCCCCAGAGAGGCAGATCCAACAACGGCTGCAACTGTTGCGAGCACGATGGGCATCTTTCGTTGATTACTCTGGACAGGGACAGGTGGACGATCGATGAGTAGAATGTCTTCGTTGGCTCTTAATTGGTTGATCGCTCCGTCTGTTCCGAGCATGAGGAGCGTGTCTCCAAATTCCAAACGTAGGGTGCCCAATTTTTCACGGAGGTTGATACCTCTACGATGAACTGCCAGTACGATCATCCGGTATCGCTGGCGAAAATTGATCTCCGTTATGGTATTTCCGATGACTGATGAATTGGGTCCAAGAACACCTTCAACCAGCATCCCTTCATGGGAGGCAATTTGTCCGAGTCCGAGTCCAGTATCAGAGACAAAATCAACACCCTCTAGATTGCGGGCATGGGCAATGCCGGAAGGGCGGCAAGCCATAATTAGTCGGTCTCCCTCTTTTAAAACAATGGAGTTCAAGTCATTTTGCAGGACAACTCCAAATCGAACAACTTCGATGACCCGAATACCTTTCTTTTTAAGGATATTTGCTTCTGCAAGAGTCTTGCCGACGATGGAGGAGCCTCTTTCTACGAAGGCCTCTGTGATGTATTCGCGACGTTCTTCTTCAGATAGAATAGCGGTCAGGGTTTCTCTAACTGGCAGTAATTTGCGCCCGAAAAAGAGAATGTAGAGCACACCGACCAGTAGCATAGGGAATCCGACTTTTGCGAATTCGAACATCCGCAATGGTTCCTGTCCGGCACCTTGAGCTATACCACTTACCAGAATATTAGTGCTCGTTCCTATGAGCGTGCACATGCCACCGAAGATGGAGGCATAGGATAAGGGGATGAGCAGCTTGGACGCGGCAATATCGAGTTTCTTGGCCAGGCTGAGCACAATTGGCATGAACACAACCACGACAGGTGTGTTGTTGATGAAGGCCGATATGATAGCGACTCCTAGCATCATAAACAGAAGCAGTCGTGTGTGGCCAAGGCCGGCTATTTTCCCCATTGCGAAAGCCATTTTATCAATGAGCCCACATTTTTCGAGCCCTGTGCTGAGGATAAACATTGCACCGATGGTTACGGGTGCCGGATTGGAAAAAACGGTTAAAGCAGCATCTGCTGAAAGCAAACCGCTCAGAAGTAAAATGGCAAAAAGCGAGAGGGCGGTTACATCCGGTGGTATTTTTTCCAGAGCAAAACTCACAAGAGCTGCTAGGAGCAGAAAAAAGATAAAGGCAATTTCCCAGGTCATTGCCATAGGGTATTAGCAGGAGTTGTCCTTAATTCCCAACAAAAATCTGCAGGGGCTTGTCTTATTCGGGCTCGAGGCTTTCTTTCCCGGAATACGAGAGGGTAGCTGCTTCATTTTCTTTCTTCTTCTTTGCCTGACTCCAGAAAAAGTAGACGAAACCACCAATCATACCCAAGGGGAGAAAGGAGAGTAGGATTGTTGTAAGGTGGTAGGCTGTTAGGGTTCCTTCTTTTGCGGAAAAACAAACGGAACATCCATAAACTGAAGGACTCGAAAGAAGAACTCCGCAGATCAGAAAAAGAATGTAACGTGTGATTTTCATAAAGACGTGTGTCTCAGCTCAGATAAACCAGAATGTAGAGAATGGGCCAGACCCCTACCACAAAATACCAGAAGACTTGAGATGCATGGAAAAAGGCGGGTGTAACAGTCTTCTTTTTGAATCGGATTAGGCAGCAAAGAAGAACGATCAACGCACTGATAACATGCAACGCGTGCGATCCAATAATTAGATAAAAGAAGCTTCCGTAGGTGCTGGACGTCATGGTGAGTCCGTAGCCGATCAGGCGGACCCATTCAAAGCCCTGTATCAACACAAACAAAGACCCACTCAGAAAGCAGAGCAAAAGTAACTTTTGGGCCCTTGCTCTTAGTTCCGGCTTGGCAAAAGCCTTATTTGCGAAAAACAAGAATATTGCACTGGTAATAAGGATCAATGTATTGAAGGCCGTCGCTTCAATGGGAAGCCTGGGTTGTTGCGGAGGTGGCCAGAAAAGAGCGCCTGCTTTAATGATAGAAAATGAGCTGATAAGAGCCGAAAAAAACATCATCTCCATCACGACAAAGATAAGCATACCTAAGACGGGACTGGAAAGAAGAGGAGTCCTTCCATTGTCGCGATGACTCTTGGGTGAGAGGCTGATAGATTGAGCGGACATTGGGAGATTTTATTGAGGCAAAC
>CAXMUM010000024.1:0-15599 GCA_964196585.1 uncultured Opitutaceae bacterium | reverse complement strand
CGCCATCGCTGCAATGGCCCTCAAAGAAGAGCATCCTCAATCAAAAGAGCTTATCGACATCGCCATTCCTCGCTTTCAATACCACGTTGACTCCTTCGGAGCCGAAGGCGAATTCAATGAAGCCGTAGGGTATGCCGGAGCCATGATTCTAGGCACCGACTATTTCACCGCCTACGCTTCTTATACAAACGGAGAGTATCAATGCCTTGCAGAGCATCCCTTTCCTCAAAATGCACTTTGGTACCTCTATATGACTGTTCCTCCGGGTCATCTGGTGCGTGATGTCGCGCACCGTGACCGTTCCGCCCTCGCCCCAGGTGACCTGGAAATTTGGGTCGCTACGATCGCGCACGCTGCTCAGGACGGTCTTCTCCAGTGGTATTATCATCGTTACCAAACTCCAACGCCTGATCCTTTTGATCTTCTTTATTACGATGCCAATCTCGCAGAAATCGATCCAGAGGGAGTTCTCCCTAGAGGGAGAGCCTACCGCGACCATGGGGCCTGTATCAGCAGTCGATCCTCATGGGATAGCAGCGCCCCGGTCAGTGTGGTTATGAGTAAAGCTCGCCGGGAAGATAATCATGAGCATAACGATGTTGGCCAAGTCTGCATCGATGGCTACGGCAGACAACTGATCGTCGACCTTGGGGTATATGGAGGTTATCCGGTCGGCTTCTTTACCAGAGATCGGTTCAAGTATTATGAGGCCCAGGCTTGGGGTCATAACGTTCCTGTCTTCGGTGGGCGAGAAATGGCGTTTAATTACATTCTCGACCCCGATCACACAGAGAACAAACTTCACAATAAAAAGGCAGCCAATGCCCAGGGGAAAATAACGCGATCAGAATTCTCCAACGACCTTGGTAGTATTTGGTCAATCGATACAACAGGTGCCTATGAAGGCGTTGTGCAATCTTCCCGCACCGTCATTCACCTTTTCCCTGGAATCGCTCTTGTCCTAGATGAAGCCAAATTAGAAAACCCGGAATCCATCTCCATTCGCTGGCATACTGCGGACAAAGCAGCACCGGCAAAGGATGGTTCCTTTACGGTGACCAACTCGCCCTCTACTCTTTCCGCAAAGATAATTAGCCTAGATGATAACGAATTAAGTTTTGGACAGGGCCATCATAAATACGAAGCCCCATGGGACAGAAATCAATTCGGTCCCAAAATGTTGGAACAACCGAATAACTTCGTTGAAGCCAAACTGGACAACTCTGATCACTGCCGAGTTCTTTCCCTCTTTTCTATCAATAAAGAGAAAACTCAGATACCGGAATGGAACCAAGAGAATGATACCCTCTCTATCAAAACAGATGATGGAACAGTTGTCGTTTCCATCCATCCGGATAAAATAACAATCGGAACAGAATCAATAGTCGAAGTTTGGAGTGCACCCTTTACGACCTAATGTGGATATGCACCCTATTCTATTTCTTTCATCTGGATCCTATCACGCGGAAGAACGTCTTAACCAAATCCGGGAGGACATTCAATCCGGTCATGCCAAAAATATTTGGGAAGACATTAAGGCAAAAGCAGATGAAGAGCTGAGTAGTGATTTGATCACCCCAGGAACGGCCTTACCTCATCGAGGTGCTGATCAAATCGAAATGAAAAACCTCGATGCGACCCTCACCAAAGCCCTTGAGAAGCGCATCATGCGTCATGCCCTCGTCTTCCACCTCACCCATGACGAACGATATCGGGACAATGCCTTATCTCAGCTTAAATTGATGTTCAATGAAGACATCTTTCCCGCCTGGTGCGATCTGGCTGCCTTCAGAAGAGATGGCAAAGCAACGGTTCACCTCCGGACCGGAGCGATGGCAAAAACGGCAGGCATCGCCTATGATTGGCTGAAAGATTCACTTAGCCCTGATGAAAAACAGGAAATCATAGAGGGTCTCGACCGCCGTGCCATCCAGCCCTACTTAACTGAATTGAAAGAAAATGACCCATGGTGGGCCAAGACCGATAATAATTGGTGCACATGCATCGTTGGCGGACTTGCTACAGCTGGAATGGCTCTTAAAGAAGATCATCCTCAATCAAAGGAACTCATCGATATCGCTATTCCTCGCCTCCAACATCACATCGATTCGATCGGAACTGAAGGCGAATTCAATGAAGCCGTTGGGTATGCCAAAGCCATGGTTCTAGCCACCGATTATTTCACTGCCTACGCCTCTTACACCAGAGGAGAGTGCCAATGCCTGGCAGAGCATCCATTCCCCAAAAATGCGCTTTGGTTTCTTTATATGACAGTTCCGCCAGGCCATCTGATACTGTTTGGTGACGGTAAAGTATACCCACATAGAGGAAATTGGATCTCTCCAATCGCAACCGCCACCCAAGATGGTATTCTTCAATGGTATTATCACCGTCACTACACGCCAACTGCGGATCCTTCTGATCTTCTTTATTACGACGCCAATCTCGCTGAAATAGATCCAGAAGGCATCCTTCCCAAAGGAAGAGCCTATAATGATCACGGTGCCTGCATCAGCAGTCGATCCTCATGGGATAGCGCCGCTCCAGTCAGCGTCGTCACGAGTAAAGCTCGAAGAGAGGACAATCATGAGCATAATGACGTTGGCCAAGTCTGTATCGATGGATACGGAAAACCTCTTATCGTTGATCTTGAAAGAACCGGAACAGCTTATCCAAATGGCTACGCAACAAAAAACCGCTGGCAGTATTATATAACTCAAGCATGGGGTCACAATGTGCCCGTCTTTGGTGGGCGAGAAATGAAGTTTAACTACATTCTCGATTCCGATCACATCGAGGGGAAATTCCATAACAAAAAAGCGGGTAATGCTCAGGGGAAAATTACGCGATCAGAATTCTCCGACGATCTGGGTAGTATCTGGTCAATTGATACAACAGCTGCCTACGAAAGAGTCATCCAATCTTCCCGCACCGTCATTCACCTCTTCCCTGGAATCGTTCTTGTCCTGGACGAAGCCAAACTGGAAAAGCCAGAATCTATTTCGATTCGCTGGCATACAGTAGATCATGCGACGCCCGCAATGGATGGTTCCTTTGTTGTCAAAAATGAACACACTACTCTTTCCGCAAAAATAGTTAGCCTGGATGACAACGTTTTGAGTTTTGGGAAAGATCATCACCAATACAAAGCTCCATGGGACAAGAATCACTATGGCACCAAAATGGAGGATGGGCATACGAGCTTTGTAGAAGCAAAGCTCAACAACTCTGATCACTGTAAAATTCTCTCCCTCTTTTCCATTACTAAAGAGAACGCCGAGATACCTGTATGGAAGAAGGAAAACAATACCATCTCCATCGAAACAGATTTACAGAAAGCCATCGTTTCCATCCATCCGGATAAAATAACAGTCGGAACAGAATCAATAGTCGAAGTATGGAGTGCACTCTTTACGACCTAAAGTAAATATGCACCCTATCCTATTCCTTTCGTCCGGATCTTATCAGGCACAAGAACGCCTCGACCAAATCCGGGAGGACATTCAATCCGGTCATGCCAAAAATATTTGGGAAGACATTAAGGCAAAAGCAGATGAAGAGCTGAGTAGTGATTTGATCACCCCCGGAACGGCCTTACCTCATCGAGGTGCTGATCCTATCGAAATAAAAAACCTCGCTTGGACTATCACCCATGCCCTGGAAAAACGCATTATGCGTCATGCTCTCATCTTTCAACTGACCCATGCTGAACGATATAGGGATAACGCCTTATCTCAGCTTAACTTAATGTTCGATGAAAACATCTTTCCCGCCTGGTGTGATGTTGGCTCCTATAAAGACGGCAAACCAATCGTCAATATACGGACCGGAGCAATGGCAAAAACTGCAGGTATTGCCTACGACTGGCTGAAAGATTCTCTCAGCCCAAATGAAAAACAGAAGATCATTGAGGGTCTCGACCGCCGTGCTATCCAACCTTACCTAACTGACTTGAAAGAAAATGATCCATGGTGGGCCAGGACCGATAACAATGGGTGTACCTGTATCGTCGGTGGACTCGCCATCGTGGCAATGGCCCTCAAAGACGATCATCCTCAATCAAAGGAACTCATCGACATTGCCATCCCTCGCTTCCAACATCACATCGAATCTATTGGAGCCGAAGGGGAATTCAATGAAGGTGTTGGGTATGCTGGGGCCATGGTTCTAGGAACGGATTATTTCACAGCTTATGCCTCTTATACCAGAGGGACTTACCAGGGCCTAGCAGAACACCCTTTTCCCAAAAATGCACTTTGGCTTCTCTATATGACAGTTCCTCCTGGCCATTTAATCCCATTTGGCGATGGCAAGGTACACCCACATAAAGGGAACTGGATTGCCACTATAGCTCACGCCACTCAAGACGGTATTCTCCAGTGGTACTATCACCGTTACCATACTTCAACGGCCGATCCCTTAGATCTCCTTTTTTACGATTCCAATCTCAAAGAAATCGATCCAGGGGGTGTCCTTCCCAAAGGGAAGGCCTACCACGAACACGGAGCCTGCATCAGCAGTCGTTCCTCATGGGATAGTAACGTCCCAGTCAGCGTCGTCATGAGTAAAGCTCGCAGGGAAGACAATCATGAGCACAACGACATCGGCCAAGTCTGCATCGATGGATACGGAAAACCTCTTATCGTCGACCTTGGAGTATATGTAGGTTACCCACGTGGCTTCTTCACGAAAGATCGGTTCAAATACTATGACGCTCAGGCATGGGGCCATAACGTTCCTCTTTTTGGCGGTCGAGAAATGAAGTTTAACTACATCCTCGACCCCAAGCACACTGAAGGAATCCTTGACAATAAAAAGGCGAGTAACGCCCAAGGAAAAATAACGCAATCAGAGTTCTCCGACAGCCTGGGAAGTACTTGGTCAATTGATACAACGGCTGCCTACGAAAGAGTTATCCGATCTTCCCGCACCGTCATTCATCTTTTCCCCGGAATCGTTCTTGTCCTGGACGAAGCCAAATTGGAAAATCAGGAATCTATTTCCATTCGTTGGCATACGGTGGACAAGGCGACACCTGCAAAGGATGGTTCCTTTGTTGTCAAAAATGAACCCACTACTCTTTCCGCAAAAATAGTTAGCCTGGATGACAACGTTTTGAGTTTTGGGAAAGATCATCACCAATACGAGGCTCCGTGGAACAAAAATCAATTCGGTTCCATTATGGCGGAACGACATAGCAGCTTCGTTGAAGCCAAGCTGGACAACTCTGATCATTGCCGAGTCCTTTCCCTCTTTTATATCACTAAAGATAAAACCGAAATACCGAAATGGAACAGGGAGAACAATACCATCTCCATCGAAACAGATTCAGGAAAAGTCATCGTCTCCATCCACTCGGATAAAATAACCTTAGGGACAGACTCAGCCAACGAAATCTGGACAGCTCCTTTTACGATTTAAAAAAAAGAATTCGGATAGTAGTCAGAGACCAGGAAATAATGCTATTGTGCTTTGTTTCGTCGAACCATAACTCTAGAAACCTTTAGAGATTCCTAGGCTCATACCTAAATATCTGTCACGTTACCATTCAGTCTGAAAATCACCGATGAAAATAACGAAACTTGAACCCTTTATTCTTCATGTCCCCGTTACTCGACAAGGTATCGCAGATAGTACTCACCAGATCAGTCACTGGGGCTATCCTGGTGTCATCATCCATACAGATACCGGACATAAAGGATATGGTTTCTCCGGAACCCATGCTGAAAAAGCGGGTGACCGCATCATCGTCGATTTCATTACAAACGTATATGGCCCACTCCTCATAGGAGAAGATCCTCGAGCCACTACTCACCTTTGGCAAAAACTCTATCGCCACCCACCCGCACAATGGATTGGGCGTGCTGGCATCTCCCACCTTGCCTTGGGAGCGATCGATATCGCCCTTTGGGACCTAAAATCCAAAGAAGCGGAAAAACCTCTCTGGCAATTATTAGGAGGGTGCGAAACCAAATCAATCGAAGCATATAATACCGATTGCGGATGGCTCAACTGGAGTTTTGATGAGCTCGTTTCAGATGCCAAGGACAGTGTCGAACGCAGAGGTTTTCAGGGCATAAAAATGAAAGTTGGTAGTCCAAATCCAACCACCGACCTGAAACGAATTGAAGCCGTTCGAAATGCGATCGGCCCAGAAACTAAGTTGATGGTCGATGCTAATGGGAAATGGGATCTCAACACAGCAACCCGTATTGGAAATAAATTCGAGGATTACGATATTCTCTGGTTCGAAGAACCCATTTGGTACGATGATATCTTAGGCCATCAGGAACTGGCAGCCTCAATTACAACTCCCATTGCATTGGGAGAACAACTTTACTCAGCGGATGCCTTCACTGCTTTTATCAATGCGCGTGCCGTCGGCTTCTGTCAGCCGGATGTAGTTCGGGTCGCAGGTATTACGGAATGGCTGGTCGTCGCAGACCTAGCCAGCGCTCATAACCTTCCAGTCGTCTCTCATGTGGGCGACATGATGCAAGTTCATCTTCACCTCGCCCAGGCTCACCCTGCTACCAATCATCTCGAATACATTCCCTGGTGTCGCAAAGCCTTTACCGAACCTGCCACTGTAGAAAATGGATTCTTTGTTACCCCGCAGGAACCTGGAGCTGGCACCACCTTCACCTCAGAAGCCTTCGAAAGATATAACGTCCTGTAAAGATTGTCTCAAAAAGACAAAAGAAGATAATTATGGATCTATCAAACGCATTTAAATTAGATGGGCAAACGGCCTTAATCACCGGAGGAGGCACAGGCATTGGACTCGGCATTGCCTGTTGCATGGTAGCAGCCGGCGCCAAAGTGATCCTAGTTGGACGCCGAGAAAAAACCCTGTGTCAAGCCGCAGAAGAGTTGGGTGAAAAAGCCAGTTACGCGGTGCAGGATATAACAGCAATCGATGAACTTCCCGAATTTGTTTTCTCACTACAGCAGAAATACGGACCAATCGATATCTTAGTAAACAACGCGGGGAATCATCAAAAAAAATCATTTCTGGAAACAGAAGATGCGGATCTTCAATTAATTTTCGATACACATATCAACGCTGCATTTTCCCTTTCCCGTCACCTTGCTCATTCAATGATAGAAAGAGAATCAGGCAGTATAATTTTTATTGCCTCAATGGCCTCCTTTCTCGCCTTTCCCTACATCTCTGCCTATACCACTGCCAAAACAGCCGTCCTGGGTATGACACGTGCCTTGACCGCTGAACTCTCACCAAAAAAAATAAGGGTGAATGCCATTGCTCCAGGCTGGATCCATACCGCTATCACAGAAAAAGCACTTTCCGGAGATCCGGAACGGAAACAGAAAATTCTGAGTCGAACACCTATGGGAAAGTTTGGAAAGGCCGAAGATATCGGAAACGCAGCCGTCTACCTGGCTGCTCCCGCAAGCCGATTCGTTACAGGAACAATCATCCCGATCGATGGCGGTGCTAGCATCGGATTCTAAATCTAATCCACTTTACCCAAACTGAACCAAATCACTCCCAATACTCTTTCTTATAGATTTCCCTCAACCCTCTTAGAAAATTCCTTCACTATTGCTATTCTAATTTTTACTTTTTAGACCCTCTCTCTTTCAAATATGAGCACATCCACACCAACAAAACAATTCCAGAAAGATCACCTTGATGTCCGCCTCTTTGATTCCATCGAATCAATGGCAATCGACTCAGCTGAAGAAGCCAAAAAAACTTTGGTGAGCGCGATCAATGAAAGAGGAGAAGCCAGAGCGATTATTGCCACAGGAAATTCTCAGAAACTCTTTTTGGACAAACTGACTAAGCTCGATGGAATCGATTGGTCGAAGGTAACTCTTTTTCACATGGACGAATACCTCGGTATGTCCATTGAACACAATGCCTCCTTCCGCAAATACCTTAAGGAACGTGTCGCCGATGTGGTTAATCCTGCTGCCCTACATCTTCTAGAGGGAGATGCGATGGAACCAATGAAAGCCATCAAAACTTACAGCTCTCTCCTCAATGAAAAACCAATCGACATTTGCTGCTTAGGTATCGGCGAAAACGGACATATCGCTTTCAATGATCCTGCGGTTGCAGATTTCGAAGACCCCGAAGTTCTAAAGTTCGTTAAACTGGATGAAGGATGCCGGCAACAACAAGTGGGTGAAGGCCATTTCCCAAATATGGATGCCGTCCCCATGTACGCCATCACTCTCACCATCCCCACTCTCTGTAATGTAGGACGTATGATTTGCGTCGTTCCCGAAACTCGCAAAGCTCAAGCCGTCAAGGACAGTTTGGAAGGTCCTATCGCCACTGCATGCCCCGGTAGTTTTCTGAGAACGCAAAAAGGAGCTTCTCTTTTCCTCGATCCAGATTCTGCCAGTCTTCTTTCCTAGGAGACACCCAGAAAATCAAAAATGGCAAAAGACTTTATTATTGGCAGGCATTACCAAACAGGTGATGCCCTTCGAATCGAATGGGAAAATGGAGTTATCTCAAAAATTGAGACACTTGAGATAGTTCCGGAGGGATCTCCTACGATTGCACCGACTCTGACTGATGTGCAAAACAACGGTTTCGCCGGATGCGACTTTCAAAGAGATGATATTACCAAAGAAGAGCTTCTGGCAGTTCGTCAGGCCCTTCACCAACACGGTTGTTCACGCATCCTCTTCACACTAATCACTGATCAATGGGATAAACTCTGTCATCGCATTCAATACCTGAATGAAATCATAAGTTCGTCATCTGAACTTTCGGAAACATTTATAGGTTGGCATATAGAAGGTCCATTTATGTCACCCGAACCGGGCTTTCATGGAGCTCATCCGCCAGAGCACATGTTGCCGCCAACACCAGACAAAGTTGCGACGCTGAGGAAACTAACTGGAGACTCGCCCCTTCTTCTGACAATGGCTCCAGAATGGGGAAACATTTCTGAAGGCATTCGCGCGGCAAAGGATTTGGGTGCATTCGTCTGGCTCGGCCATACGAATGCTTCTTCTGAACAAATTGAATCCGCTGTTAATGCGGGAGCAACCGGGTTTACTCACTTGGGAAACGGTTGCACGAATGCCCTCGATCGAGGTGATAATATCATCTATCGAATCATCGATAATCCGAAGATCAACGCCTGTCTGATTTCCGATGGTATCCATGTCTCGCCCTTGCTCTTCCGTATCATGCATCGCGCAATGGATGAAGAAAGGATTACTTACACAACAGATTGCATGTCTGCAGCTGGGTCTCCTCCCGGACAATTTAAAGTCGGCCCACACACGGTAGAAGTCGGTGAAGATGGGATTGTCCGCCAGCCAGGTAAACCAAATTTCGCCGGTTCTAGCCTTACTCCCCTAGAAGGTGTCTTTCGAGCAGCCCGCATGCTGAACACCTCTCTGGAAAATGTTTGGCATCGTTTCTCCGATCGATTTTCGGATCACCTAAATCTACCTCCTTTATGGGAAATTGGAAGACCGGCTGATTTTTGTATTTTAACTGGCCCTGAATCAGCGCGACAAGTCGATGTCTACATTCGAGGTGAAAAAATTACTGAGCAAACGTTTCGGCCTTGAAGCTCTGAAAACAGATAAGCTACGAAAGTGGCAATCTCAATAAGGCACGCACTACTTAGACAGAAACGACCCATCTTCAACCTCACCTTTGAATTTTGTAGCAGCTTGCTCTACGATCTGGCCAATCTGAGCATACTGTTTTGAAAACGGGGGCCAGTAGTCGCCGATACCCAACATATCATTGATAACGAGAACTTGACCGTCACAACCCGATCCAGCGCCAATACCAACGGTAGGGATACTGATAGATCGAGAGACTTTCTCGCCGAGTTGATTCGGTATATGCTCGAGCACCAGCAGAAACGCACCTGCACGAGTAATTTCATCCGCTTCCAGAAGAATTCTCTGAGCATCCTCCTCATCCTTTCCCACTTGCCTGAAATTGTCTGCCGACTGAGGAGTCAACCCAGTATGACCCACAACTGAAACCCCACTCTCAACAAGAAATGTGATAATTTCAGGATAAGACCCCTCTAATTTCACACTGTCTGCACCTGCTTTGATAAGCAGGCGTGCATTTTTCAAAGCAGCCTCAGGTGTCTCATAAGTCTGGTAAGGTAAATCACCAATCACATGCGTATTAGGGGCCCCTCTACTCACAGCATCCACATGATATTGCATATGCTCAATCGTTACGGAACGAGTATTCTTAAAACCCATCTCCACCATCGCAAGTGAATCTCCAACGAGTATCACAGGGATACTCGATCTTTCCAAATAACGAGCAATCGGATAGTTATATGCCGTCAACATTGCGATCGGCGTATTCCCTTTCATCGCTTTAAGAGCCTGTGCATCCAATTTCATTTTCACCCCAATTTACTACCCCAGTAGAAACCTGCAATACAAACACCTCACTCCATCTGTAATTCGTTTAGCGTCTTTTCAAGTTTGATACGGTATTCTTCTAACTGACCCTCTTCCAATTTCCTGGGAACTTCAAAAGGCTCTCCCAGCTTTATCGATATTTTGGAAAACAGTTTAGGGATGATCAACTTATCCCAGGAACCCAGCTGCCAACATGTCTCAGCTGAAAAGGACATTGGATAGATAGGTACCTGAGCCAATTGCGCCAACACAATGGAACCAGCCTTCGCCTGATAGATAGGCCCCTGAGAACCATCAGGCAAAAGAACAACAGAACCATTATGTTTTCGAACAGCCCGAAGCATATCTCTCAATCCCTGGGCTCCTCCACGATTGGAAGAGCCTCGAACAACATTTGCTCCTCCCATTTTCCCCATTATCATGCCAATATCACCATCCCGCGATTGGCTGGACAATTGTGTAATTCTAAAACCCTTCCTGACCAATTCCAGTTCGATAAACCGGGAATAAAAAAACATCCGATTATGCCACATACAGATAAGAACTGGCTTAGAATTGACTCTAAGTTCTTCCAATTGTGCCTGGCCCGACACTACATCGATTCTCCAAGTAACATATAAGAGCTTGATGATGGTCCTTAAAAAAAAGGCAGCCACATACGCCCAAAATGATGGTTTTCGTTCGTCGGACACTAGAAAATAGTTTTGATTGCTAACCAACGGGAAGATACCGGCCGCCGTTTCTTTCTCGACAGCTTATTTACGCCATTTTCGCAAAGCTTTCTTCCAGACCTTTTCGATTTCAGCTCTTCCCACAATTGCATCCTTCCAAATATCAGGAAAACATTCGAGACCATAACCAGACCCCTTAGGACCGAGTTCAACGACAGCCCAAAGAGGCTTGCCAGCCTTAGCACCACTCAACCAAAAATTGAAAAACGGATTCAAAAAATTATCTTTCCACTCAACAAAATTCCCATCCAACTTGCCTGCACCATCCGTAACAGGCGTCTGACAATGGCTTCCTGTAAACGGCCTAAAATGAATCAGCTCACTGGCCTTTAATAATTCCGGTTCATACTCAACGATCCTTTCCCAATAACGACTAGGCCAAAGTTGCTTGATAATCGCTGGATGAGAATGATCGAAATTTGTGGGCAGCTTTTCCTTGTACCGTTTTAGATACTGCGCAGCCAAGGCAATCCCCTTCTCCGGTGTTTCGGTGCAGGTGTCCCTATGCCACTCAATCGTCGCATGGATTCGTAGTTTTTTGGCAGCTACCATCACTCTACGAGCAACCGTAGCAGCTTTAGCGATAGGTGTATCGTGATCGCAGAGCTGGATGTTTACATATTTCGCCCCAGCTTTCTTAAAGACCCGAAGTTTGGCCTCTGCATCATCATCCGAGCCTACATCAACACCTCCAACCAACTGAATATCGTATTTGCGACAGGCTTCTACCATCTCGGGTTCTGCTCTACCGCTAAATCCATCGAATCCTGCTTTCTTTGCTGCTTTGACCTTTCTATCTATCGACCACTCTTTTTCTACAGATGGATATCCAGCCATTGACCATGCAGTTGCACAGAGATGAAGTTGGGGTTTCTTAATTTTTTTCTTTGAGGCCATGAAATTTATTACAGGTTGACGGTTTTCATTCAGTTTGCGGATACACCGAAGAATGACTCCTCATGAAGAAATGAATCAACCACGGTTAAAAATATCCTTAACTGTGGACGAGAATGGGTCAATGCCCGAAAGTCGGGTTAATCGACCCAGCAATTCAAACTCAAAAACAGAGTAAAAAATACCATGAGACAATATCACTACCTAGCTTCTACGTTTTGCGTTGTATTCTTTTAAAGCAGCTTCCATCGCACGAATATTTTCACCGGGCATACCTGGGCTGGTTCCTCCACCAACAGAGAGCATAATCCCCTCTCCACCCGATTTCTCTAGGACATCCATCGTTGATTGGTGAACTTCCTCTGGGGATCCACGTACACCTATTTCCAATGGATTTACATTTCCCATCAAACACATACGGTCACCTACCAATTCTTTTACATCTGCAATATCCGTCTGCTTTCCCCAATTAAGTACATTAAAACCCGCATCCGGTAAATGCTCTACGCAAGCGTTAATATCTGCGTCGTTATGGTAAACCTTGATCCAGTCCTTTGGAAAGGAATCACAGATTCTCTTCAAATAAGGATGCGCGAATTCCTCATAATGGTCTTCATTGATGAAACCAACGATGTCATCCAGAACAAAGATACTCTCTACCGTATCACCAATGGCTGTGGCCTGAGCTTTGAGCCAATCAATCACAACATTGGTACAAAGATCGATCAGCTTATGTGCTCCTTCTGGATCATCGATTAGATCGAGCATAAAATCCGTCGTGCCTCGCACAAAACCAGCCGTGCATAATGGGCCACGAGCCGTCACCATCGGCAAAGTGTAGCCAAGATCAAGAATACGCTGTTTATGCATCTTAATGCGATGCAACGTCAGAGCAGCAAATCCATCTGCTTCAATTTCGTATTTCGGAAGTTTATCGATATCTTCTAAACGATATAATGTGTGATATTCACTGGGTGTATTATCCTGCCAGAATTTAATCTTAGCACCCAATACAGACGGCTCTGCAGCCATCCCATACTCCATCCACCAGGAAGGAATAAAGATCACATCGGGAAATTCCTGCATGATTTTCAGATTTGCCTCGAACCAAACCTCAGGATCGAGAAAATAATCCATATGGGTGATGCCCAGATACCCCGGGATCCATGGGCTATCAATGATCATGGCCATCGGAATCTCATCCATTTTTTCCAACCGAGCGGCGCGTTTAAAGGTTTCCCATTGTTGTGGTAGCATATCGTTTTTCCTTAGTGTTGTGCCATTCCGTATTTAGAGTGACTTTCGTATAATCAGTGAAGTGGGGATCACCTGCTCCCGCACTGTGCGGTCGAGGACAAAGTCGGCAGCTGTTTTACCCATTCGTTCAAAGTCTGTTGAAATAACCGTTAATCCACCGGCTATGTACTTCTTAAGTGGCGTATCATTATAAGCGACGATCCCAATATCCCGACCGATTTTAAGACCGGAAATCTCACATTTCTCCAACAATCCCGCTAGATCTTCATCAAAAAAAGAAAAGTAGACGACTTCCGGCTTGATCTTCACATCAGCCAGCCCCTTACACGAACGATAGGTTATTTGATGACGACGACAAAAACGCCTAATCGCATTTAAAGTAGCCACTGGATGCTGCATTGAAGCAGGACAGACAACATTGATTTCAGAATACCGCAGAAACCGCTCCTTCTCAGATTCTAGACAATCGAAAACAGCCCCGTCAAAATCCTGGCCAACATACATATATTCCTCCTGGAGGTAATCTTTTCGATCCAGAACAAGCAGATTCTCTTTCTCCACCTCTTCCAAAACTTCCGGGATGGACTCATGATCGAAAGGTTTGATCACATACATCTCATACCTGCCGACATTATCCTGAATCAAACGCCTAAACTCATCAATATTGTAATGATGAAAGAACAGATCGACTTGAGCCAGATCTCCTAATCGTTGGTGAAAAGCCTCATAGAGCACACGATTATCCAGGTTAAAGGCATTCAGAAGAAGAAAGACACGAACAGTATGTTCAATGGACTCGCTAGCTACGTAATATCCCTTACTGGGTATCGAATGGATAATCCCACGACAACGTAGCCTCCTATACGCTTTCGCCACTGTCTCTCTCGCAAGATCATGCTCATCACTCACTCTTGAAATAGAAGGAATCTCCGCTCCTTTGCGCAGGGTCTTTCGTCGAATAGCCTCCGTAACACCCTTAACTATCTGTTCGTATTTAGGAACATCGCCTGCCGCATCAATCTGTAGCCAACCTGTATTCATTCGAAGAATGTCACTTCTCCTCATCCATACTACCCCATACTAGTCAATGTCAAGGCACATCACCTTTCACTTCTTGAACACCCAACACTCCAAAAAAACACAAAGGCAGACACCTGAGTGCCTGCCTTTCAAAATTAATTCTGCTGTGACTGCTGACCTCCGAAGCTTAGTTAACCCCGGCAATCTTTTTGATCATGGCAGTTAAACGCTGCTCAGGAAGGAGGAAGGCGTCTTACCACCCTGAATATACGGATTTCTCTGACATTATCTTTTCATGCAGTTACCCAAATCGTTACGACAAACCCTCCATCATCTCATCGGCTGTAATTGAAAACCTCTGAGTCATTTCCAAATGCAAGATAACGGCCCTCGTTTGATCTAGAGTTTCAACCGTCTCAAAGGACTCCATTCCAGTAGTACAATCGCGAACTAATGTCACCTTGTATCCACGATTATGCATGTGGGTTGTTCCATAATCATTCAGGATAATGCAGTGATTTGTATTAAATCCGACGTATATGAGAAAAAGGATTCCCTTCTTTTTGCAATAGCGGTGCATTTCTTCACCATTCGCTACCACTGCTTCCCCTTCCTTGGGTTCAGCTAAAGGATGAAAACAACGTTCCTTTCGGCGCCCTTCCCACCAAGCCTGACGAGGCTCAAAAGGATGTTCGTATTTGGCAAACTCACCTTTGCGCTCAATAAAGTCTTTTGGCGGCCATTCTGGATCATAAATAGGCCACTCAAGCTCATCTTCTCCAACCATCTTTACCCATTGAGGATGTTCAACCGCAACCTGTACCCCTGGCGCATGAATGACTTCCAAACCAGCTGTTCGGCACTTATCCAATAGGGGAACAATTTTATTTTCCGTTATCTCATTTATCCGCTCCTGTGTTTCCTTCAAGTAATGGAATGCCCAGGTATCCAGAGCAATGACAGCTGCTTTTTCTAAGGGAATCTCCCAATCAAGAGTATCATAACTGGTATTCGCTTCACTCCACTCAACACCTGGATCAACATGCCAACGATAATAACGGGGTTTTATTTTCAAAATACTCATAGGGTAAAAGAAACGTGGACAAATTAGATACGTCTTGCACCTCAAATAAAGAGAATAATAAGGTCTGCCCACTCAATCCCGATCATCTCTCTTCATTCCAAGTGCGCATAATCGATATTCATACTCATCCTGTCTTTGAGAAAAAGGGAGCTTCCCGGTCTGATATCGATGATCTCGTAACCTACTCCCTCACATTGGGTATCGAAAAAATGGTCAGC
>CAXMUM010000023.1:0-15755 GCA_964196585.1 uncultured Opitutaceae bacterium | reverse complement strand
TAAAAAAAACACGGCTAGTTCGATTAAATATTAATGATTTTCATTTGCAAACACATAGTAGCGAATGATCACACTAGGCAATGTAGCGATTTCGCCCGGCATCTTTGGCTTGGTAAAGTTTTTTATCCGCTTCTTTTATCAGGCGAATCGATTCGTCAGTTAGGCGATCTGTCAAATAATCCCCTTCTTCTCCGTTTTCAAGGGTCTCGATATTCCAGGGGCTAAAGTAGCCGTTTTGAGGCATACCCCAATCGCAGCCTGCAATGTTGGTATCGAACCCATGTTTTGTCGGGAGCGTGTGCCCGTTTCCGAGATGCCACTTGCCGACATGCCAGGTCGCATACCCGTTTTCGCTCAGAGTCCGGGCGATACTCCGTTCGCTCATGGGAAGCTGGTGAAAATAGGGGACATCTTCGAGGCGTCCTACGGTGTGGCCTCCTATAAATTGGGTGACACCGACTCTCGCAGGGTATTTTCCTGTAAGGATACTGGCTCTTGTCGGAGAACAAACCGGACATGCCGCATAAGCATCTGTAAAAAGCATTCCCTCAGAGGCCAATTTATCGATCTGAGGGGTCTCATAAAAAGAACTGCCGTAGCAACCCAGGTCCTTCCATCCCATATCATCAATAAGGATAAATATGATATTGGGTCTGTTCACAGTTTGGGGATTTTTGAGTGAAAATAACTAAGAGGGTAAGAATTTATTGAAACTCTGAAGGGTTCGTCAGGTCAGTCAAGGGCATGTGACTTTTTATGAGATGGATTTTGCTTATGATTAGATTTCAGTAAGCTCTTACTTTGGATCTTGATCCTGAGGGACCTGGGAGATTGAGTGATCGGTATGAGTCATGAGTTGATTCCAGTTATTAAAACAGCCGAAGAAAATGGAAAGCTTCTGGAGAGCACTGTTCAAAACCTGTGTGCATGGTTGAACGCTGAGTTTCTTCCTGATTGGGCGGTTGCGAGCATAAGAGAACTTCTGGAAAAAGAACTCTTTTCGGAGTTAAACGATCGGTTTTATCAGTATCTCGCTTTTGGGACAGGAGGGATGCGTGGCCGAACAATTGGTGCTGTGGTGACCGTGGGCGAAACAGGCGTACCCTCTGCCTCGGGAACTCCAGAACATCCTTCAATCGGTTGCAATTTACTGAATGAGTATACGATGGTTCGGGCGGTAATTGGATTGTTTCGGTATACGGAGTCGAGGCTGAAGTCCGAGGAGAATTCTGACTTACCTAAATTGGTAATTGCCTATGATGTGCGCCATTTTTCACGGGAGTTTTGTGAGCTGGCTGCCTCCACTTGGTCGAAATTAGGTGGTGTAGCTCTTATTTATGACGGCCCTCGCTCAACCCCTCAACTGAGTTTTTCTGTCCGCCATTTGGGAGCGCATGCAGGGGTGGTTATTACGGCAAGTCATAATCCGCCTCATGATAATGGCTTTAAGGCTTACTTTGAAGATGGAGCACAGCTTGTTCCGCCTCATGACAAAGGTGTCATAAGCGAGGTGGAAAGGGTTTCCTTGAGTGATATTCCTGAGTATCTGGAAAAAGATGTGACGGATGTTGTGACCTTATCCCAGTCAGTTGATGAGGCGTATCTAGAAACGGTTGTACAGACAGTTCTGGATAGATCCGTTTTTGAGAAGAGTGACTTAAAAGTAGTCTTTACGCCTATTCATGGAACTGGAGGAATTGCTTCTGTTCCGGTGTTAAAAAGGATGGGGCTCAATCTGTTGACTGTGTTTGAGCAAGATGAACCTGACCCTCAATTTCCGACAGTTAAATCACCCAACCCTGAGAATTCAGAAGCGCTGACTCTCGCGATCGAGTTGGCTGAGAGAGAAGGTGCTGATATTGTTATGGCGACTGATCCTGATTGTGATAGGATGGGTGTTGCCGTTCGAACGAAGGGAGGTAAGATGGTTTTGCTTACTGGAAACCAGGTAGGATCTGTCTTGGCGGAGTATCGGATCTCGAAATTGAAAGAACTTGGTTGGATACCCGAGAGTGGTAGCCTATCAGTTGCGTTGATTAAAACGTTTGTAACATCACCTCTTCAAGATGCAATAGGTGAAGGCCATGGTATTAAGGTTATTAATACGCTCACGGGATTCAAATGGATTGGTGAGAAGATACGGATTTACGAAGATGAGCTGAAAGCAGAGCTTCGCAAGAAAACTGGGTTGGATATTGATTACGATGCTACGGATTTCCGCAAGCGGTGCGAGCTCTTACAAGAGCATAGTACGTTCTATGCGTTTGGTGGAGAAGAAAGCTATGGTTATCTGGCATCAGACTCTGTGCGAGATAAGGACGGGAATTCAGCATGCCTAATTTTTTGTGAATTGGCAGCAGCCTTAAAGAAGGAGGGTAAAACGGTGTTGGATTATCTGGATTCTGTCTATCTTAGGTATGGTTATTATTTGGAGAGTTTGGGGCAGATCTATTACGAAGGTGCTTCCGGGGCGGAGAAGATAAAAAACATCTTGATTTCCTACAGAGAAACACCTCCAAAATCATTTGAAGGAAGTGATGTGATCAAGTTTACAGACTTTGGTCGCGAAACAATTGAAGATGCAGATGGTAAGTTGATCCCATCCCAAGATCTGTATTTTCTAGAATTAGCCAATGGGTATTCGTATGCGGTCCGGGGTAGTGGAACTGAACCGAAGATCAAATTCTATCTCTTTGCTCGTGAGGATGTGATGAATATAGCACAATTGGCTGACATCAAAGGTGTGACTAGACAGCGATTGGATGCTTTATGTAAGGCGATTGAGAGTGATGCAGCCGCTCGGTCTGAATGATTTTCGGTGATATTGTGATCAGGCCAACATGAGTGCTGGTGTTTCAAGGAGTTCCTTGAGAGCAGCAAGATAGCGTGCTCCAGTAGCTCCATCGACGACACGGTGATCACCGCTTAGGCCAAGTCGCATGCGATGTCCAACGACGATATTGTCATCCGCATCCACAACAGGTTTCTTTACGATAGTGCCAATCGCGAGGATAGCAGCGTTGGGTGGATTGATAATCGCAAAGAAATTTTCAATTCCAAACATGCCGAGCGTAGAAATGGTGAATGTGCTGCCACTGAGTTCGCTTGGTTTCAGTTTCTTTTCTTTAGCGCGTGCGGCGATGTCTTTTACCTCACTTGAAATTTGACGAAGTGTTTTGAGATGAACGTTTTCGATCTTTGGAGTGACCAGCCCATCTGATACGGCGACAGCAACTGCCATATGAACGGCGCTGTGTTGTTGGATGTGATCATTCATCCATGATGTGTTTACGGCTGGAACCATCCGAAGCGCTTCGCTAGCTGCTTTAATAACAAAGTCAGTGACGCTTAGTTTGGTGCTGCCTTGAGCTGGAGACAGTTTGGCTAATCTTTGATTGAGCTCTGTTCGCAGGGCCATGAGAGGTGCCGCGTCAACCTCAATTTCCAGATAAAAATGGGGGATTGTCGTTTTGGATTCGAGTAGGCGTTTTGCGATGACGCCACGCATAGTTGAAACTGGTATCGATGCCTCTTCGGCTATGGGAGTTCCCGGTAGAGAGGTTGCGGCTGTGGTTTGGGCGGTCGAAGGTGCGGTTGAGGTTCCTTTCTTTTCGGCTGCCAGTATATCCTCTTTCAGGATACGTCCATCTGGGCCACTTCCTTGAATATTTCCAGGGTCGATCCCTTTTTCAGCTGCGAGTTTTCGAGCAACAGGTGATATCTTCACACGTTTTTCGGTGGTGGGAGCAACTGGCGCTTCTGCTGTAAGTGTTGTTGGTGAATCTTCTTTCTCCTCATTTTCAGTTGTTGCTTTTTCAGAGGTTTCTTTTTGGGCAGGTGGTGGGGCGGCCGCTTCTTCCTTTGTTGAAGCAGGTTCTTCTTTAACCTCAGGAAGATCAACTTCCTCACCTTTTTCGCCAATGGCTGCGATGGGTGCACCTACATCCACTTGTGCGCCAGCTTGAATGATTTGCTTTAAGAGAAAGCCGTCTTCGAAAACTTCCAGTTCCATCGTGGCTTTGTCGGTTTCGATCTCTGCGATCATGTCTCCAGAGGAAACAGGATCACCTTCTTTTTTCAGCCAGTTGATGAGAGTACCAGTTGTCATGGTATCGCTCAATTTGGGCATTTCAATGATAGTGGCCATAGGGAGTTTGAAAGGTTTTGAGTTTTTACTTACGATTGGACGATGGTCGATGAAGGGCAGATTTCCAGAACGGTTTTACGTATCCGTTGTGCATTGGGAATCTGTATTTTTTCAAGGGGCATGCTGTAAACTTGAGGGGCGTCGATGGCAGAGACACGTTTGATCGGTGCATCGAGATGGTCAAAAGCTTTGTCTTGTATCATATAAGCGATTTGAGCATCTGTTCCACAGAAGGGCTTGTTTTCTTCAACTAAAACGACTCGATTTGTCTTTCGGACTGTTTGAAGAATAGCTTCTTCGTCGAGAGGTCGAATCGAACGTAGGTCCAAAACTTCTGCATCAATACCGTCTTCCATTTCCAGTATTTCTGCAGCCTGAAGCGCCAATTGGACACATCGACCATGGGCAATAATAGAGATATCTGAGCCTTCTCTTTTCAAATCGGCTTTGCCTAAGGGAATGGTATATTCTTCTTCGGGGACTTCACTTTTCTCCCCATAAAGAAGGGTATTCTCCATCACGTAAACTGGGTCGTTGTCTCTGATGGCTGATTTCATAAGTCCTTTGGCATCGTAGGCTGTCGAAGGGCAGACAATTTTAAGGCCAGGGGTTGTCGCTAGAATATTTTCCGGTGTGTGGGAATGGGTTGCTCCAACACTCGTTCCTCCGTTAGCTGGGCCGCGAATAACAATGGGGCAGTTGATCAGCCCACCAGACATGAAGCGGATGTTCGCCGCATTGTTGACGATTTGATCAAAGGCGACATAGGAGAAACTCCAGAACATCAGTTCCATGACGGGACGTATTCCTAGCATGGACGCACCAATGCCCAGTCCGATGAAACCTGCCTCACTGATGGGTGTGTCGATGATGCGTTTCGGACCATATTTTTTCAAGAGCCCTTCGGTAATTTTATAGGCACCGTCATATTCGGCAACTTCTTCTCCCATGATGATGACTTTTTCGTCTCGATCCAGTTCTTCGGCGAGAGCGTCATTGATGGCTTGGCGATATGTGATAGCTGGCATGTTTCAGAAATAGTTTGGCGGTCCCTGATTAGGGCTTAGTCATTAAAAAAGATTTTCCCCTGAGATGTCTTGTGCTCTGGGTTGTCTTCTTCCCAATAAATATCCTTAAGGAGTTCTTCCTCTGGCGGAAATGGACTTTGATCGGCAAATTGCGCTGCTTGTTCAGCTTCTTCTCTGGCTTCGGTGTTTATCTTTTTAATCAGGTCCTCAGTAAGAATCTTTTCCCCAATAAGGGTATTTTGGAAAAGAATGACTGGATCTGAGGTGCTCTTGTATTTTTCGATTTCCTCTTTATCCCGATATTTTTCGTTGTCAGATACGGAGTGTCCGCGATGACGGTAGGTAGCCATTTCGATCACAGTAGGAAGGCATTCGTTGTGGGCCCTTTCTATGGCTTCCCATGTTTTGGCTCTTACATCATAGAGAGAATGTCCATTCACCTGCTCCCAGGCAATATCGTAGGCGTCAGCCCTTTTAGCGAGCATGGTGCTGGCAGAAGATCGCGCGAGAGAGGTTCCCATGGAATATTGATTGTTTTCAATGATGTAGATGACGGGGAGTCCCCATAGCCCTGCAATATTAAAGGATTCATGAACTGCACCCTGATTGACGGCTCCATCTCCCATAAAGCACATGCAACAGCCTTTTTTCCCTTCATGCTTCAAGGCAAAGGCGAGGCCAGCTCCCAGAGGCGTTTGTCCACCTACAATGCCGTGTCCACCCCAGAAGTTTTTGTCAGGTGCAAAGAAATGCATGGAACCTCCTTTTCCTTTGGAGCATCCGGTATGTTTGCCTAGAAGTTCGGCCATACATTCGTTCATTGACATCCCAACACCCAGGGCATGCCCGTGATCTCTGTAAGCTGTAATGACATGGTCATCCGGTCCCATCAAAGAGGTTGTTCCGACAGCAATGGCTTCCTGCCCGATATAAAGATGCAGAAATCCGCCAATTTTGCCTTGCTGGTAGGCGCGTAGAGTTCGTTCTTCGAAGCGGCGAATGCGGACCAGATTGCGGTAAATCTCTATCTTATCTTTTTTAGATAGTTTCGCATTGATAGGGTCGTTTGCCTCGTCGTTTTGCGAGGTGCTAACGCTTTTGGTGGCTGGCCGGCTTTTGGATGGTGTTTTTTTACTCACGTCGAAGATAGTCTAGTACAAAGGAAGGAGAGTTCGGTATTTTCGAATTGTTGACAAGAAAACTTCTCCAGTTGTGAAAAGGCCTTTTTTTGGCACATCACCACATTTCTAAAGGGAATGTTAGGATCCGTTAATTGTTTCTTCGATGATGATGTTGAGCGGCTTACCAGGAGAGCAATCCGCCCGCATTGTAACGAAACTATCCTTGTATTGATCGTAGATGGGCCAAAGGGCCTGGCGGTCAGTATCCGGGAGAGGAAGGGTATTGATCTCCTTTCTCGAAAAAAATTGGAATTGTCCTTCATCCATATCCTGAGGCAAGTGATCGAGTGGCTTATTGCAGGTGAAGAGAAACATGAGCCAATGATTGGTGCCCTCATAAGCTTTCTCGGCGATCATAGCAAATAGGTGAAGATCCTCTAGAGAAATGATATGATTGGTCTCCTCAGCTGTTTCGCGAATGGCACATTCATACGGAGATTCACCTGATGACATTTCAAGTTTTCCACCTATGGGGCTCCACATGTTTTGATTGGGCGTTTTGTTGCGCAAGAGGAGCAAATGCCGATCTTTGAGGTCTTTAAGGAAGACCAAGACGCTGATTTTAAAGGGAATGGAAGATGATTGTGTATTCATTGAATAACCGGCTGGAAGGTTGTTTCGAGTCTGGTATTCGTCAAGTAATCATAAATTACATGAGAAAATGGGGTTGTTTACTTTTTATTAGGCCCCGGGAATTTTGTTTACATCATGGGATTATGAAGGATGATTTCGAGCTGATCCAATGCGATATATGAAATTTACAACGCGTCTACTGTTAGCCTCGTTGTTTCCTGTTTTAGCTCTTCAGGTGGCAGCGCAATCGCCGGATAATGCGGTGGGGCCGTTAGTGAAAGTGAGAGATGTTACATTTGCTTCTCTCCAGCCTGCAGGTGGAGGGAATTCCTGGCTTGAAACAACTGTCGAGCTGCAAGTCCGAGGGGTTGGAGGTGTTGATGGGAAAAATCCACGGTATGTTGACCGATTAAAGGTTGCGCTCAGTTTGGGAACAGAATCTCGATTTAGCGAGGGTGGGTTTCGATTTTTTAGAAGTGAGGCAGAGGCTGTGACAGTGAAAAATGGGAAGGTTCAATTTCGATTTTATCTACCCTCTGAAATTGTGGATAGAGACCGAATGAGTGGAGGCGCAAGTGCATATATGGTGCAAATTTATCTTGAAGGAAAACTGCTACCACTGGCGGCAGAGAATATTTCGTCGATGCTTCGCAACGGCAAAGCATTGCAAAGTTTTAAAGATCGGGTCGCAAGAGATGCGATTCGCAATGAAGGGATACTGGTTCCACAATATGAATCTCCCTTCCTCCTCGAATATAGCGGAAGCACGCCATCTTTCGTTCGAAAACGGCGTTAGCCTTTTTTCAGAGATTTTTTTGAATGCCGACCTTATCCGAAGGCTATATGTATTTTCGCCGACATTTGTTATGAGTAACCTTCAAATCCTTGCTATCGACTGTGGAGCTAGCCGCGTATGCGCGGCGTTGTTTTCTTCGACCGAGTCGAATGAACTGGTTTTGGATAGTTTTGTTTTTGAATCCATCGGAGATCCCAAGGGAGACGGAAACGAGTGGATTGAATCAGTTGAGGATGTCCTCAAGCGTGCTTTTAGTGGGAAGAAGGAAGATCGAAAAGTTAGCCTGATAACGCCTGGCCATCTTTCTCTCACCAAATTTATTAAAGTTCCGAATGTCGAAGAATCGAAGAGAGAAAGGATTGTCCAGTTTGAAGCCCGGCAAAATATTCCTTATCCTTTGGAAGAGGTTGTTTGGGATTACCAGATCGTAGCGGATGATGGAGTCGACTATGACATAGCTCTCACCGCGATCCGATTAGATATTCTGGAGGAGTTATGCAAACGAACGGGTGCAATTGGTTGCGAGCCGGATTGTATAGAGCCTTCAGGCATCGCTCAGGTAAATGCGTTTCGTTACAATTATCCAGAGGTTCGTGAAGGAGCTTTATTGGTTAACATAGGAGCCCGATCATCCAATCTGATTTTCTTACAGAAGGACCGTTTTTATGTGAGGAATGTGGCTTATGCTGGCAATAGTATCACCCAAGCTATCGCAAATGAATTGGGGCTTTCCTTCTCCGAAGCGGAAGAACTGAAAATTAGTATATTTGATGGCAGTTTACCACTGGAGGAAGAATCAAAGGAGAAACAAGCTGCAGATAATGCAATGGAATCATTTGTCTCTCGGTTTGCTCTTGAAGTAACTCGAACAGTCGCAACTTATAGACGGCAGAGTGGGTCTGATATTCCTCAAAAAATCTATGTGACAGGTGGGGGTTCTCTTTCCGATCAATTTAGAGGATTGTTAGGAGAAAGAACGAAACTTTCTGTCGAACATTATGATCCTCTTCGACGTGTTCGGATATCTTCCGATGTCAATGAACTCACAGCTAAGGCGCATGCGCACTTTCTGGGAGAAGCGGTAGGAGCCGCTACTTGTCAGTGGGTGAGTGAATCGGATCGACTTAAGCTTCTGCCTCCGAGAGTCATCAGTGATAGAATTTTTCGGAAAAGAGCTCCGGTTTATTTGATGGCGGCTTTTCTTTTGGTTGCGGCTCTGGGGATTTCGATTTTTGGAAACAAAACCAAGCACCTTGCGTATGAGGAAAAGGTCGCTGGTATTGAAAGCCTTACGGCGCCAGTGGATCAGATTAGCCGGAAGGTCCGCCTGAATATAGCTGCGATCGATCAAGCCCAGCAGCAGATGAATGCAATTAAGGGGTTAGTAGAGACAAAATCGAACTGGATTACTTTTTTTTCTGATCTGCAGGATCGCCTTGTGAATGTTGAGGATGTTTGGCTTGAGAAAGTTCAAGTAATCCGAGGGTCGGGCTCCGCTACTTTGGCTAGCAGTTTTTTGGGTGGAGGAGAGGAAATAGAAACGGGAGCAGATTCTGACCAAAGTAAAGCGCTGCGTCTGAATCTGACGGGTCGACTTCTGGACAAAGATAACCCTGTTTCACGGGTGAGTCAGGATTCTTTTAATCGAGTCAAAAAGTTGCTAGTGAGCTTTGAGGATTCTCAATTTATTGTCTCAGTTGAAAATGAGCGTTTCAATAATCGCCAGCCGGGAATCTTGAAATTTGATTTTATATTGGTGGTTAACCCACGTAAGCCGCTCTGATTTTTTCTATGTCACGATTCAAACAATACCCAATGTTTTACAGTCTGCTCGGATTGGCAGTGTTACTGCTGATTGCGGAAGGCTTCCTCTATGTGTGGAGTAAGGATGAATTGAAGGCTATTAATGAGGTTCTGTGGGATAAGCAGCAGCGTATGGTGGTTCTTGAGAGACAGGTTCCGTCGCCCACACAGGAGAATTTGGAGATGGTGAGGACTGATTTACAGAAGACTGTATCAGCCCTTCAGGGAATGTTGAGATCTCTCAATGTTGATGGCTCCAACACACTGGATCTTTTTCGCAATCCACCGCTTTCAAGAACGGATGCTTACTTTGATATTGCTACGTTCGTAGAGCGTAACACAGAGCTGGCAGATACCTTTGGTGTAGAAATCGAGCCAGAGGAGCGTTTTTCGTTTGGCGCTTATGCCAATGAAGGGCCCGAAAAAGACTTTATCATTCCGATATATAAGCAACGAAAGGTTGCTGACCATATTCTCGAAGCTCTTTTTATCGCTAAACCACGTAAGATACTTGGGGTTAAAAGAGAAGATTGGGAAATTGTGGATATGGGAAATGGAATGCCTGAGTTTAGACCAAAAACTGTGGATAGAGGTAGATCCAATGGTGATATTTTTGTGATCAATCCAGAGGTGACCGCTCGCATGGATGGAGTCGTCGATACGATTGCTTTTCAGATTTCCTTTGTTGGGCAGACGAGTTCATTACGCATTTTTATGAATCTGATGGCGAATTCGGACCTTCCGCTTGTTGTGAGAAGCGTAGAAGTGGATTCTCTTGCAAAGACGGAGAAGAGGGAGTCTGACCGTGGTCGGAATCGGAGAGGAAATAGCCGAAACACGGATCCCTTTTCGGCTTTTGAGACAGAAGAGGGCAATGGATCTGATTTGTTGTCCCTGGAGTCAGCCAAGATACCAATTGTGAAGGAAAATTTCTCTCACTTTACGGTAACGATAGAATTTCTTGAGATCAAATTTGATCCACCTGATCCGGAGCAGGTTCAGCAATCTTAATTCTGCGAGTGATGAAGTTCATTAAACAGTCTATAGATAAGATACTGCTCGTGATCGCAGGGGTAATATTCCTTTTTGCCTTAGTAATTGGGGCAATGCACTTTAGTAAAAGCCATCTCATCTCCAAGGAAGGTGTTTCATTGGTGTTGAAGAATAACATCTAGCAACCCTTAGACGTTAAATCACCTCGAATTCTGACGCAGACTTGGGAAAAAACTCCCCATCAGAAGAGAGGAGCAGATTGGATATACGATGTCTTCACCCCTCCGGTCATTTATTATAATCCTGTAACGCTTCAGTTTACAGTGACGCCGCCTGATTTCAGGCGCCCTGTTGTCTTAACAGAAGACCCATTTCAGGTGGAGCTTCTGGATGTGAGGCCAAGACCCTATCGAATACAATTGGTCGGTTATCTTGGGAAAGATGGAGATTATGTGGCTACTTTTGAGTATGTTCCCACAAAGGCCACGCTCGTGGGCAAACCAGGCAAAAGATTTCCACAGGCCCATGTTGAACTTCGTTCTTTAGAGGTTGAGAAGACGACGACCACTGTAGGGAGCATGCCAATTGTCGATTTAGTCGCAAAAGCGGTTATCTATGATGAAGACAGTGGTGAAGAGGTTTTATTGACGAATAAGGAGAGAAGAATGCTTTCTGGGCCGGAGGCTGTCTTTCGGATAAAGGATAATGCCATAATCGAGTACACTTATAATGAAGGAGGAATCATTTTGAATGGTCAGCAGACATATACCATTAATCGGCTCCAAGTTTACCCTCCGCAAGCAACACTCATTCTTACTTCTCCAGATCTGGAAGATCCCATTGTGAGATCAATTTCTCCCGTTAGCCGTGGATCTTTTGAGTCTGATGACAACAATTTGTTCAATAACTGACATTATATTCTTTAAGATGAGGTCTTTACCTCCAATCAGAATAGGTTCATAAATAACAAGAAAATCCGCTCCCAAAAAGTAGTACTGCTAATGAAAACCCGTCCGATCAACAAATTCCTGCTCTTTGTCACCGTTGCGATCATCTCATTGGGGAGCCCCATTGGATCATCGTTTGCAGCCGAGGAGAGCCAAACTGAAACCAAGATTCGATTGATGGCTGAAGCCCTTCGCGCTAAGAACGAAGGTGATCTGCATAGGGCTAAGGAGAATCTCCAGGCACTTGAAAAAATTGCCCCGGGTGATACCTCGGTGAAACGGCATCTTTATGAAGTCAATCGAATGATTGCGGCACAGCCTAAGACTGCGGCGACTCCCGCAGCGGCGCCAACATCTTCTTCATCTGCTCCCTCAGTTAGGGCAGTTGATAAAACCGGCGAAAGCATTCAAAGAGCTGAAGAATTACGTAAGCTGGCTAAGGTTCAAGCAGACAGGGGTGATGTAAGCACAGCCCTCAAAACCTATGACTATGCTTTGAATAGCCTCACACCCGGGTCTTCAACAAAATCTCTTATTAAGAAGTTAACAAAGGAAAGAGATTCTTTGGCCGCCAAACAGGCCAAGGCAGCAAAGAAGGCGGCAAGATCGAATTCATCTGATAACGAGTATGTGGCCGAGTCTGTTTCGGCGAGTGACTCTTCTTTTTCATCTGAGCAAGCCTCGGTCAATGGATTGATCAACAAAGGCCGTAGCCAGTACCTCGGTGGAGATGTAAGCGGGGCGGAGGCCACTTTTAAAGAAGTCGAGACCATGGATCCGGATAATTCGGAAGCGAAGAATTTCTTACGTCGTATTGCTCAACAGAAGCGTGAGGCTGGCTGGCTCAACCATGAAAAAACCCGGGAGCAACTATTGGAAGAGGTGACGAATGCCTGGCAGAGACCTGGTGTTTATCAAGAACGCGGATCCTCGGGTCCTGCAGAATCGGCCACAGCTCCGATGCTCGAAAAACTAAATAGCATCTTTATCCCCAACGTTGTTTACAACGGATTGGAATTGAGTGGGGTTATCAATTCTTTGAGTGCCACTTCAGCGGAATTCGATAAATCGGAGAGCGGTCCCAAAGGTGTGAACATTGTTCTTCTTGATCCCAATCAGACAAATCCATCTGTAAATATTTCTGTTCGGGATATGTCCTTGAAACGAGTTCTCGATTTTATCGTGGATATGGTAGGGTTTCAATATGAGGTAGAGGCGGATGCTGTGATCGTGCGCCCAGGAGGTGAATTGAGCAATCTGGATACAGAATTTTTCCCCGTTTCCCGTTCGACGGTCATTCGGATGGCTGGGAGTGGTGGGGCAGCACCCACAACATCCGGGGCAGATGATCCGTTTGCTTCTTCTTCATCTGGCGGCTCAGGTGTTTCGGGCAGTTTGACCGAATCCGAAGGGATACAGAATTTCCTTCAACAAGCTGGAGTTAATTTTGACAGTGTGGCAGGGAGTAGTCTGGTTTACGATGGTTCTTCGATGATCGTTACCCAGACATCACGTAATTTGCAACGGGTTCGTAATATACTTAACCGTTACAATGAAGTTCGTCAGGTTGAGATTGAAGCTAAGTTTATTGATGTCGCTGAAGGCGATTTGGAAGAATTTGGCATTGAATGGCAGGTCAGTGATACACAGGGAGGTACAAGCCAAGACTATCAGTCAGTGAACCGAAACCTTGCTGGTGCGTTTGGGACAAGTTCGGAAGGTCTAAGTGAATTGATTATTGATGGTGTATCCACTTCGATGATTCCTCCTTCTCTTCCTGGAGGAATAGACTTAGCTAGTTCTGCAGGAGCTCTCGGAATCATCAGCGGTTCGATTGGAGAATTTAATGTGGATGCCACTGTCAGGGCCTTAAGTCGCAAAACAGGTTCGGACCTTCTGAGTGCACCAAAAGTAACAGTCCTTTCGGGAAATGCGGCGAGTATCTCAGTTGCGCAGGAGTTTCGTTATCCAGAAAGTTATGGCGATATCCAAAGTCAGGTTGGGACTGGAAATGCCTCTGGAGGAGGAAGTGCTGGAGTCGCCATCACAGCAGGTACGCCGGAGGATTTCCAGACTCGAAAAGTTGGCGTAGAGCTGGATGTTACGCCAACGGTGGAAGAGGATAATTACAGCATCAGTCTTAACTTGCACCCCAGGGTCACCGAGTTTGAAGGTTTTGTGGAATATGGTGGCCCGAGTGTTGCCATAACCTCTACCCACAATGTTACGGTTCCATCCGGTTTCTTTCAACCGATTTTCACTATTCGTGAAATCAAAACGAAGGTGACGGTCTGGGATGGAGCAACTGTTGTGATGGGTGGACTAACCCGTGAAGAAGTTAAGACAGTGACTGATAAAATCCCTGTTTTGGGGGATGTCCCTTTATTGGGTCGATTATTCCGTTCTGAAGGAGAGACCGCTCAGAAACGAAATCTATTAATCTTTGTTACAGCGAATTTGGTTAGCCCTGGAGGTTCCCCAAAGAAGCAATCTCTGAAGAACGTTCAGTCCAATTCTCTTTTCCAGAACCCAACGATCGTTACCCCAGGTGGCTCTGTTGATCGAACAAAAGAATAGAATTTTACATTTCTAACATTTATTTTAAAGCCCACTCATCGTGAGTGGGCTTTTTTCTTAAGGAAAGGGATTCTTATCTGTTGTGAATAGCCCTTGACTTGGGCAAGACCGGAGCAAAAGTATCCCATTCTAATTCATAATGCCAGAGTAGCTCAGTGGTAGAGCAGAGGACTCATAAGCCTTTGGTCGGCAGTTCAAATCTGCCCTTTGGCACCATTTTAATCAAAGCGGTTTTCTTGGAGTGGTGTACGTTAGGGTGATAGAATGATTTGTTTTATCAATTGGGGGCAAATTACTAAAAGGATTGCCTGGCTGTCCTCGGTTGATGAGGCTTAATCTCCGTAAGAATTTTCATCAGCTATGAAATTTAATTCCTTTTCGAAGGCACCTAACGACAGATTTGAACCGATTAACTGGGCTCCTCATTGGGAAATCGTGCTTACCTACGATGAACCGGATGGATCTACTGAGGGAGAGTTTCCACGGCACTATTTCTTGAATCGGCACGTAAGGCCGGATGTCTCTCACGATTGGTCCCCCAGAGTGACACGTGATACCCTGGGAATGGATGAGGTGTCGACAGGTTGTCATGTTTCAGCTGCTGCGTTGCCTCCCACTCAGAAGGGTGAAGGGAAGAGATACTTCCATTCTCATATTTGGGAAGATGAAGAATTAAAAGGGGGTTCTCTCTTTCAAAATGATGATGGTAAAACGGCTCATCAAAGAGATTGGGATAAGTTGACTGAAGCTGTAGCAGATGCTTTCGGGCGTCACGGTGTAAGCAAATCTTCGACCAGTATCGAAAAGATCCGTTGCTTGGTTGAGTTACAGAATGAGCATTATGGCAAAGTCTATCCCAGTCGAAATCCGGTGGATGTCTTACTCTATTCGCACTATTGTACGGGGGCATCCAACTTATTGGCGGGGCTTTGCATGGTTGCGGGTATTCCAGCTCGGACAATTAATAATGCCGTTCATTCGATGACGGAAGTCTGGGATGGCAAGAAATGGATATTTTCAGATAATATAGGTATGGATCGAGGAAATGAATGGCGCAAAGATCAGCCTGGTAAACAGGTGGTCGATTTGTATGAACATCTAAACTACAGTCAGCTTCTATTGAATCCATCATCGCCAAGTGGCGATCCTTTACATAGCGAAATGATCGAACGATTTCGAATTCGCCAACCAGCTTTTGAACCTTACCTAAATACTGGAACGGCTGACTGGCACTTCAATCATGGTAGCATCGGAATGGATCGGCCCCTGACGCCGACAGACTATGGAGCAGGTCTATTCGCCTTACCTTGTCCAGACAATGTGAAGGCTGTTTACCCGGAGTGGGATAGCCCTCACTTCTTTTCTATACCAGGGCGAGAAAATGAATTGATTTTGAATCCGCGTCAGGGGTGGTTTCAGTCACCTCTTCGGATTGATCGAGGGATGGGTATCAAAAAATCCTTCTATCTTGGACAGCTGGAAGGTGCTGAGAATCCTGTCAAAACTGCTCGCTGTGATTTACATCTGGCTGAAGGGGTCGGTTCGGAGTTCGTTCCAGAAAGAGGTGGATGGGGATTTTATGTGAATGAGACTCAGGTGCCTCTGGATAGGAGTAACTATCGCTTGTTTTCAGGCTTACTTACAATAGAGATCCCCGTTTCTCTGTTGAAGGAAGATTCGATGAATACGGTTTCTCTGCTTTCAGAGAAA
>CAXMUM010000022.1:0-15883 GCA_964196585.1 uncultured Opitutaceae bacterium | reverse complement strand
GCCATGGTTGCACCGAGGCGCCGAGAGGCATTCTCTATCATCGTTACGAAATTGATGACAAGGGATTGATTAAGGATGCCCTCATCGTTCCTCCCACCTCGCAAAATCAAAAAATGATCGAAGCCGATCTCCGGAAGTGCGCTGAAAAATATATCCACCTAGAGGACGAAGACCTGAAGTGGAAATGCGAACAGGCTGTTCGTAATTACGATCCCTGCATCTCCTGTTCATGCCATTTTCTGAAACTGCGGATAGACCGTGACGGAAAAGTCAGCAAGCCCAAGTAACTAAATGACAGATTCAAAAAAGGTATGCGTTGTCGGGATTGGCAATCCGGATTGTGGAGACGAACAGAACGGCTTTAGTGAAACCAACTTGATAAAGGTGAGTGGCGAAACGGCAGGTCTGATTGAGATCTTCGCCGAAAACAAAATCGTGATTCTGGTCGATGCCATAGCAGCCATGAGCAAACCCGGAACCATTCACCGCTTTGATGCTACAGGCGAACCTCTGCCCTCTGATATGTTTTCCAATTACTCCACTCACAGTATGGGCGTGAATGAGGCTATTGAAATGGGCCGTGCATTGGAAAATCTTCCGGAAAGAATCATTGTCTATGGAATAGAAGGTGTTAGTTTTGACCCAGGCGAATCCATGTGCCCTGAAGTGAGTAACCATCTCGAAGAACTAACGAACCGGATACGAAAAGAAATTTCTGCCTTACACTCCGAAATCCACTATGCATGAACATTCATTATTAAACGATCTGATGCGGAAAATCGACCGCGTGGTTCACGAACAAAATGTAGATTGTGCTACTAAAGTGACGATCAAACTGGGGGCCTTTTCGCACATATCACCCGATCATTTCCGGGAACACTTCGATCAGGCAAAACCAGGAACCGTCGCTGAGAACGCCATCCTGGAAGTGTACTCATCCGACGATCAATCGGATCCCATGGCGCAAGAGATGATCTTGGAAAGCCTGGAAGTTGAATAAAACTGAACATTCGGTTATTGATTCGAAAAACTATATTCGTATTGGAATATCCCTGACAGGCCTAATCCAGGGAGTCGGATTTCGACCACATGTTTACCGACTGGCCAGATACCTCCATCTCAGTGGCTGGGTTATCAATACCTCCAGGGGAGTAACCATCGAACTGGAGGGTGACCAAGAATCCGTCGACCAATTTCTTCCTCTTCTTGAGAGTGAACTACCTCCGCATGCGACAATTCTATCGAAAGCCATAGAATCGCTGGATGCAATTGGTGAAAAAGATTTCCGCATTAAGGAGAGTCAATCAACTGAAGAGATTGTTCCGCTCATTCTTCCGGATATCGCCGTATGTCCCGAATGCCTGGAAGAAATGTTCGATCCTACCAATCGTCGCTACCGATATCCCTTCATCAATTGCACCCATTGTGGACCCCGATTCAGCATAGTCCAATCACTGCCCTACGATCGGCCAAACACCACTATGTCTACCTTCCTTCAGTGCCCCGATTGCCTCATGGAATACGAAAATCCGGAAGACCGTCGTTTTCATGCTCAACCCAATGCCTGCCCGCATTGTGGCCCGCAAATTGACTTCCATAATCTCCCCTATTCGAATCCGTTTTGTTCGGGCGAGGATGCCTTGAAAGAAGCTATCGATTCCCTGAAGCGTGGGAAAATACTCGCCCTCAAAGGACTGGGAGGTTTTCAACTGGTCGTTTCTGCTGAAAACGAAAAAGCCGTCCAACTTTTGAGGAAACGTAAACGCAGAGGAAACAAACCCTTCGCTTTGATGTTTCCCAACATCGAATCAGCGCAAGCTGCGGCTCATCTTTCCGAACCAGAGCAACGGCTCCTGGAGTCGTCAGAAGCGCCCATCGTTTTGGTCGAAAAAAAGACTCAGGATTTTGGAACCTCGGCTCCCGGCAACCCCTACCTTGGAATCTTCCTGCCCTATACTCCCCTGCACCACCTACTGCTCGACCTCTATGCAAAACCACTGATCGTAACCAGTGGCAATTTGAGAAATGAACCCATCTGCATCGACAACGATGAAGCCTTTACTCGGTTGGGTAATATCGCCGACATCTTTCTCGTTCATAACCGACCCATTCAACGTCCGGTTGACGATTCAGTCGTTCGCATCGTTTCCGGCGAACTGCAGATCCTGCGCCGCGCACGGGGGTACGCTCCACTCCCGATCGAAGTTAGCCAGGACCTGAGACCCACTCTTGCGGTTGGAGGCCATCTGAAAAGTACCATCGCTATCGGCAAAAACAATAAAATCATTCTCAGCCAACATATCGGGAACCTAGATACAAAGGAATCCGTCAGAGAATTTGAATCAACTAATTCTGATTTTCAGAAATTGTACGGCCTGACACCCAAAACAGTGGTTCACGACAAACACCCCGATTATTATTCGACTCAATTTGCTCAAAGCCATTTTCCGAAAGTGGAGAAACAGAGTATCCAGCATCATATCGCCCATGTCTTCAGCTGTATGGCGGAACACCTCCTCAGCCCACCAGTCCTCGGTATTTGCTGGGACGGAACCGGTAATGGAGAAGATGGAACCATCTGGGGAGCTGAAAGCTTTCTACTATCGGAAAACAAATGCCAGCGAATCGCCTCAATCCTTCCTTTCCGACTGCCGGGAGGCGAATCCGCCATTATCGAAACCGCTAGAATTGCCACCAGTCTATTGCACGAAGCTGGCTGTGAAACCGCAAAAGATGAAAAAACCAGTCTTTTTGTAGATATGATTCGAAAAGGCGTCCATGCCCCGATCTGCTCTAGTATGGGCCGGTTGTTCGATGGCGTTTCCGCCCTGCTCGGATTATGCGAACGTGCCGATTACGAAGGAGAAGCTGCCATGCTTCTGGAGTTTGAAGCCAAACATTCCACAACTAGTGATGCCTATCCCTGTTCTTTTGTACAAACCGATAAACAAGGCCCACGCCTTTTCGATTGGCGACCCATGATTCAGCAAATCCAATGCGATCTTATAGCAAGTCTTTCCCCTTCAGACATAGCTCGTAAATTCCATCATACTCTGGTTGAGCTTATTCTGGAAATCGCCAGGCAAGCAGGGCAAGAGCATATCGTTCTGACAGGAGGATGTTTCCAGAACAAACTCCTCACTGAACTGACGATTCTCAGATTGACGCAGTCCGGTTTCAAAACCTATACTCATGGGCAGGTTCCTCCGAATGATGGGGGGCTCGCCGCTGGTCAGATTTATGCAACCCTATATCCTTCAATTCTTCAGCACTCATAGTTCATGTGCCTCGCCATTCCAGGTAAACTGATTGAAATTACGTCCAACGAAGAACTCGCCCGCGAAGGCATAGTCGATTTTGAGGGCATCCAGAAAAAGATTAACATTACGTTCACTCCCGAAGCAGACGTTGGCGACTACCTGCTCGTTCATGTCGGGTTCTCCATCAGCAAAATCGATGAAACGGCAGCAGAACGTTCGCTCGAAACACTGCGTGATCTCGGGGAGCTGGACGAACTGGATCAGGAAGGTGATTCATCATGAAATTTATTGATGAATTCAGAGACGCAAAAGCAGTCAAAAAGCTCGCCGGTCGCATTCAGGAACTAACGACAAAATCGTGGACACTGATGGAGGTCTGCGGCGGACAAACCCATTCCCTGATCCGATACGGAATCGACACCTTACTCCCCGACGGTATAACACTCATTCATGGCCCCGGCTGTCCGGTCTGCGTCACACCTGTCGAGCAAATAGATAAGTCGATCGATCTCGCGCTGCGGCCAGGGTTCATTTTCTGTTCCTTCGGAGATATGCTGCGTGTTCCAGGATCCGAAAAAGATCTCCTGTTCGCCAAAGCAAAAGGCAGCGACATTCGTATCGTTTATTCACCTACGGATGCGGTAACAATCGCACAAAAAAATCCGGATAAGGAAGTGATCTTCTTCGCCGTTGGTTTCGAAACAACTGCCCCCGCCAATGCCATGGCCGTCTTTCAGGCTTCCAAACTGAGACTGAAAAACTTTTCCATTCTCTGCTCGCACGTGCTGGTACCACCAGCCATGGAGGCAATCCTCTCTTCACCGGAGAACCGTGTGCAGGGCTTCCTAGCAGCAGGTCACGTCTGTACCATCATGGGTGAAGAAGAATATCGTCCTCTGGCAGAGAAATACCAGGTTCCTATTGTAGTGACCGGATTTGAGCCGTTTGACTTGCTACAGGGCATTTACCACTGCGTCAAACAACTGGAAGAAGGACGGTTTGAAGTGGAGAATCAATACGACAGGTCCGTCAGAAAAGAGGGCAACCTTTCCGCCCGCAAAATGATCGAAGAGGTTTTTGAGGTTATCCCCAGAAAGTGGCGCGGAATAGGATCCATTCCTCAAAGCGGCTTGGGTATTCGAGCACCGTATTCAACCTTCGATGCAGAAACACGTTACGATTTCGTCGATATCAGTGGTGAAGAAAGCCCTGAATGTGTTGCCGGCCAAATTCTGCAAGGGCTCAAAAAACCTAACGAATGTCCCGCCTTTGGCACCCGATGCACACCGGAACACCCATTGGGAGCTCCGATGGTTTCCTCCGAAGGTGCCTGCTCTGCCTACTACAACCATCGATCCCGTTAAATGTCCGACTCAGATCCATCATTCAATCTCTCCTGCCCCTTTCCCATCGAGGATTATCCCCAGGTTATCATGGCACACGGAGGAGGCGGAAAGCTGACTCACGATCTGATCCAGAAAATGTTTTTGAGCGCCTTTGGAAACTCTATTGCCAATCAGCAATTGGATGGAGCGGTCTTCGAAGCCCCTGGTCAAACCCTAGTCATGTCAACTGATTCCCATGTCATCTCACCTCTCTTTTTTCCGGGAGGAGATATTGGTTCATTGGCAGTTTACGGAACAACTAACGATGTCGCCATGTGCGGCGCCCGTCCCCTTTATCTGTCCATCGCATTTATTCTCGAAGAAGGTTTCTCCATGAAATCACTCTGGAAGATCACACAGTCCATCAAAGCAGCAGCAGATCACACCGGAGTTAAAATCGTCACGGGCGATACCAAGGTAGTGGATCGGGGTAAAGGTGATGGTATATACATCAATACCACCGGATTCGGACACAGAGAAACGTCGCTCGATATCAGTCCGAAAAGTATTCGAGAGGGAGATGCTGTCATCATCAGCGGTGACATTGGTCGCCATGGAATAGCCGTCATGGCTTCGCGTGAAGGGCTGGAATTTGCAACCGATCTGATCAGCGATTGCGGACCCCTTTCTCCTATCGTGGAAAATTTACTGGCCAGTGATATCAATATCCACTGCATGCGGGATCTCACGCGTGGTGGGTTGGCCACAGCCATCCTGGAAATCTGTGATCAGTCGAGTATTGAAGTGATTCTAGAAGAGAAAAATATTCCGATTACGGGAGCCGTCCAAGGAGCCTGCGAAATACTCGGTCTGGATCCTCATTACGTGGCCAACGAAGGCTGCTTCGCTGCCTTCCTTCCAACGGACCAAGTCGAGAAAGCATTGGAAGTTATTCGCGCTTTTTCTCAGGGAAAGAAAGCTGCCGTTATTGGCCGCGTTGAATCTGCCGGACAAAGTGGATTATCCATGCTTACCAAAATTGGGACTCATCGAATCGTGACCATGCTCAGCGGCGAACAACTGCCTCGGATCTGTTGAAGCACAATATCATTGCAGCTTGAGCGTAAATCGAAAGACAATGGGCGCTAAATGGCAGATCCAGAACGCGCTCTTCTTGAACCCATATATGAACTGGAAGTTTGCCCGTGGACAGCGGCAAATCCACGGCACGATCATCAGTTAATTTTTCCCCTGTCAGATGAGCGCCTCTTGCTGGTATGGTCCGAATACTACGCAGACCGACCCACATATGTCCTGCGCACCGAAGCAGATCTGGCTGACAAAAGTGGTCAATTTCATGATGACTTTCCATGCCGGTTGTCGGGCAAGATTTCCTCCGATGGTGGACGCAACTGGAGTGAAACGTTTACGGTGCAGGAAAATCTTTGGGGGTACAACGTCAAACACCCGAACATGATCCGTCTATCCTCAAGCGAGGTCGTTCTGACATTCACCGCCTGGGAATCGGAGGCGCAACGAAACGTTTATATGAAACGTTCTTCTGACAACTGCGAAACATGGAGTGATCCTGTCCAGATATCCGAGCCCGGTTGGTACTGCACGAATAACGACCATATCCTTCGCACGCGCTCTGGCCGCATTGTCCTCCCCAGCCACGGTGGGCCGGGATTCGATTTCATACCCGGCACTCCCCTTCACTCTTTTATCTTTTACTCAGACGCCGAATGCCACACCTGGCAGATGAGCCGCAACACGATGACCGCTCCGGGCCGTGGTGCACATGAACCCTCTATCGTAGAACTAGAGGACGGTCGGCTCCTGTGTTTACTCCGCACTACACGCAAATGCGTCTACAAAGCTGTCTCGACTGACAATGGCGAAACATGGTCTGAACCCACACCGACATCTCTCGAAGCCCCGGACTCTCCTCCGTTGCTCAAACATCTGCCGGGCTCCGACCGCCTATTATGTGTTTGGAATAACATCCCATCGGACAAAGGCTTGCCTCGCAACCCACTGACTGCCGCGGTTTCATCTGATGAGGGCGAAACCTGGGAAAACTTCCAAGACCTCGACAACCGCACGGGCTACGACGCAGCTTACGCCACCATCCTCTTCCGTGGTAACGAAGCACTTATCACCTACTACACTCGAAAAACCGAGGGAGCGCGCGATGCGTCCATTCTACTGAAAATCTTTAACACCCAACAATTCGAAGCCACCACTCCAGAACAATGAGGTACATGGACTTCAGAGATTCTATTAAAAACAAACTCATAAAGTATCCAGCAGGTCTGACCTGGAGGGAACTGAATAAGTCCTTGGATTTACCCTATAACCAACCTTGTCCGGAATGGATCAAAAGCCTTGAAAGCGAAATTGGACTGGAAAGAAAAGAGAAAAAAGGAAATGCTCTTATTTGGAAATTGAAGCATGTTTGATCACATTGGAATTTTTGTTTCGGACTTTGAAAAAAGCATTCCCTTTTACGAAGCTTGCCTCGCACCATTGGGGATCACAATAATTGAACGGCAACCGGAGTTGGGTGCGGTTATCTTTTCCGGTGAAGAAAACATTCCGTTCCTATGGGTTGGGACCGCTAGTGGAGACTACTATGGAAATAACCTACAACCAGATATTCACCGTCCCATGCATCTTTCCTTTAAAGCTCCTTCTGAACAAGTGGTAAAAGATTTTTTTCGAATGGGCCTTAAGCATGGGGGCAGAGATAACGGGGAGCCAGAAGATTGTGGTGGCGATTACTTTGCCGCGTATCTCCTAGATCCAGATGGGAACAATATCGAAGCTGGAATTCGAATAATATGACCCAAAAAAAAATAACAAAGGAATCAATTGTTTTAGGAAAAATAGAGGATGGGACATGGTCCGGTTCGAATATTTCGGAAATCTTTCCCGCTACTGGAGACACCAAAATGTCGTGCGGAATCCATGAACTCTTTGCCTCCGAAACAGTCATCGAAAAGGCTCCTGTTGATGATGTTTTGTACATCCTTGAGGGGGAGATAGAGATAGACTCAGATGGTGATGTCGAAACATACCAAACGGGTGACTTTGCCTATCTTCGTGCCGGAACCCGGCAAAAATTTACTGTCCACAACAGGGTAAAACACATTTACGTAACCTACCCGAGGGACTGGTCAGACGAATAAGTAGAAAATGAATACACGAGAACGTTTTCATGCAATCATGGACTTTCAGCCCTTTGACCGACTACCACTTCTCGAGTGGGCCGGATGGTGGGACAAAACAATCGAGAGATGGCATGGTGAAAGTTTGCCCACCACCCTAACAGATCGCTATGCCATCTGTGAGCACTTTGGACTGGATGTCTACAAACAGGATTGGTTTGCAGTCTGCGCCCCTGATTGTCCGCGACCAGCTTCACATGGATCAGGTATCATCGCGACCGAGGCAGACTATGAACGCATTCTGCCCCACCTGTATCCTACACAGCCTGTCGACACCGAAAAATGGAAGGCGTGGGCCGGAGAGCAAAAAGAAGGAAACGTAGTTCTATGGTTTACAGTTGATGGCTTCTTCTGGTTTGCCCGACGGCTTCTCGGCATCGAACCACATCTATACGCTTTCTACGATCAGCCGGAGTTGATGCATCGCATCAATTCAGATCTGTCCAATTGGATTCTTCTCGTCATCGAGCAGGTTTGCTCTATCTGCACACCCGACTTCATGACTTTTGGCGAGGACATGAGTTACAACAATGGCCCGATGTTATCCAAGGAGTTGTTCGATGAATTCATGCACCCCTATTACGATAGGGTGGTCCCAGTCCTACGAAAGAAAGGAATCATTCCTATCATTGACTCAGATGGTGACATCGCAATCCCAGCTCATTGGTTTGAAGAAGCAGGCCTCGAAGGCATCCTTCCCCTCGAGCGGCAAGCCGGCGTCAATATTGACTCCCTACGAGAGAATCATCCGAAGATGAAATTTATCGGACACTTCGATAAGATGACGATGAACAAGGGTGAAGAGGCAATGCGCGCAGAATTTGAACGCCTTCTACCAACTGCAGCCAAAGGCGGCTTCCTGGTCAGCTGTGATCACCAAACACCTCCAGGGGTCTCTTATGAAAACTATGAAACATACCTAGATCTGTTTAGAGAATATGCTGAGAAGGTGGGCAATATGTCATAGTGGATGTCCAAAAGGAATTCGTGCACCATGAGGCTTCTTTGATGTAAATCATGATAGTCTCTTATTCACAGTGAACTTACTTGTCAGCAAGTCCGCTTCCATGCAGATTTCTAATACATTCTATACAATGGCAGAAGTTTGAAAATACTGGCACAAAACCAACGAATTTCCCGATGAAAACTCATTTTCTCCGAACTTCTCTTCTCATCCTTTTTGGCGCAGCTGTCATGATTCCTTATCCAGCAAAGTCAGCTGACACCCCTAAAACAAAACGCCCATCAATCTACGATGAATCTCTGGACGGTTCCCAGCAGATTGCCGACGCACTGAAGACTGCGAAAGAGGAGAAGAAACATGTCCTTTTACAATTCGGTGCAAATTGGTGCGTATGGTGTCATTTGCTGCACAACCTCTTTACAACAAACGAGATCGTTTCTGAAAAACTCGAAGCTGACTATGTCTTGATCATGATCGATGTGAACAAAGGACATAATAAAGAAATTAATACAAAATATGGGAACCCGATGCGTTTCGGATTACCCGTCCTCGTCGTTCTGGATTCTGATGGAACTCAACTCACCACCAGGAGCACAGGTCAATTGGAAAAAGGGAAAGGACACGATCCTGACAAGGTTTTGGCTTTTCTGAAAAAATGGTCACCAAAGGAATAATTATCGAATAGGTCGAATAACCAAAAGGCCGAATATAAATAAGGAGAAGGAATGAACGAAGGATTAAACATATGGCATGTTGGCAACTGGTGTATTCACACCGGCAATGAATATATCGAGTCGCCCTTCTTATCGGCCAAAAAGAATGTCGAGGTTATTAACTATGGACTACCCATCGTGAATGCGATGAAGGCCATAGAAGAAGCCGAAGTCATCTCGCAACCTTCATGGGAATTGTATAATATGTCACCAGAGGATTTCGATAAACGGTTGGAATGGGCCAGCACGATCGTTTTTGGCGATGTCGAAACAAAATGCATGATGCTGCACCCCGATTTTTTCAACCGAATGAAATGGGAGAGCGACTACGTAACCTTTCCGGATCGATTCAACCTCTTACTCGAGTGGATTGAGGGTGGTGGTCATTTCCATATGAACGGAGGCTGGTACAGCTTTAGCGGCCAGATGGGAAAAGGAGGCTGGGGTCGTAGTTTATTTCGAGATGCCTTTCCCATCAAATGCATCGAAGGTGATGACCTCATCGAATCAACCCAGAGCTTCCCGGTAAGGTCCACCCTTCAAGATCATCCCATTCTGGAGGAAATCAACCTAGATGAGTTTCCTCCGCTTCTAGGCTTTAACCAGACGACAGCTCGCAGCGACTCTGAGACTATCTTAGAAATCCAGTATTGGGACGAGTGGTTTCCCCTGCTGGCCCAGCGCAACTTAGGCAGTGGCCGCATCACTGCCTGGACAACTGGCGCCAGCCCTCATTGGGGAATCAATCTGATCAAATGGAAGCAATACAATCAATTCTGGCGCCAGCTTTTTACATCAAAATAAGAGAAACAAAAAATGACCGGCAAAGAGAGAATTAAAACCACTCTAGAACATCGATCTCCAGATCGTGTTGCGATGGATTTTGGAAGCACTCCAGTGACGGGAATACATGTGACTTGTGTTGCCAAGTTGCGAGATCATTACGGGCTGGAAAAACGACCCATAAAAGCATACGAGCCTTATCAAATGCTCGGAGAAGTGGAGGATGACTTACGGGATGCTATTGGTATTGATACGGTCACTCTTCCACCGCCAAACACGATGTTTGGATTTAGGAACGAAAACTGGAATGAGTTCAAAGCGCCTTGGGGTCAGGAACTCCTCGTATCAGAACATTTTACGACAACCCAAAATGACAAGGGGGACCTTTTCATTTTTCCAAAAGGCGATACGACAGTTCCTCCAAGTGGACACATGCCTAAGGGCGGTTTCTTCTTCGATACCATAATCCGCCAAGAGGGGTTTGACGAAGATAACCTCACCCTTGAGGACAATCTAGAAGAATTTGAACAGCTATCCGACAGTGATCTGAAATATTATGGCGATGAGGCAAAACGTCTGGCTTCATCTGAACGCGCAGTTGTCGCCGGAATTGGGGGTACAGCGTTTGGCGACATCGCCCTGGTCCCCGCCCCTTTTCTGAAACATCCAAAAGGGATTCGGGATATTCAAGAATGGTATATTTCTACAGCCACCAGGCAGGATTACCTTCATGAAATTTTCTCTAAACAATGTGATATCGCCATCGATAATCTGCAACGCGCACATGCTATTATGGGTAGTTCCATCGATATCCTTTTCATCTGTGGAACAGATTTCGGGACACAATCGTCAAGTTTTTGTTCAACCGACACATTCGACGCGCTCTATGCGCCCTACTACAAGAGAGTCAATGCATGGATACACGAACATACAGCCTGGAAAACCTTCAAGCATTCCTGCGGTGCCGTAGAGCCCTTTATCCCCCATTTCATCGAATGTGGTTTTGACATCGTTAATCCAGTCCAATGTTCGGCTGTGGGAATGGACCCGCAGACTTTGAAAGAACGTTACGGAGATCGTATTACTTTCTGGGGAGGTGGTATCGACACTCAAAAGACCCTTCCCTTTGGAACCCCTGAACAGGTTCGGGAACAGGTAATGCATCGATGCGAGATCTTCGCTCCCAACGGAGGTTTTGTCTTCAATTCAATTCATAATCTTCAGGCCAAAACACCTATTGAAAATATCATTGCGATGTTAGATGCCGTTAAAGAATTCAACGGAAGCTAGTGCCTATTCAAACATCGCGTAAACATTTTCCACCGGGGTGCCCTTCATAATAGCATTGGAGGCACCGTGGAAATAGCGTGTTCCCATTGACTCTTCCAGACAACGGGCCGTTTCATCTCGTACCCATTGAGCAGACTCGTGATGTACTTGAGCAGAAGGCATATTGCCCCAAATCACCAAATCAGAGTATCGCTGACGCAATGCACCCACACTCATACTGGCACCTCGATCGACCTCACCGTACCCTTGGCAGCCAGCTTCATCAAAAAGCATATCGGCAAGTGTCCATAGATTACCATCAGAACGAAAGACGTAGTGGGCGCCTATTTTATCAAACTCGTGGGTTACGCATTCAATAGCAGGATTAACGATTCTCCGAAACGCTTCAGGCGAAATCATCGGACCACTTTCGCCTGCAATATCACATCCACCAATAAACACGCTAGACCCAAGCTTCTCTTTGGCCTGAATTGCTTGTTTAACGGTTATAACAGCGCTGGCCATACAACGACGTTCCAGCAGTTCTGGAGCCAGTGCCACCAACATCAAATCATCTGCGCTGATTCCAGTTCCAATCGCGCAAGCATTATCCACCACGAAAAATTCCTCTCCAAACCTTTCGTGGACGTACCGATTATCTTCATCGAGCTTTGCTTTTTCCTCCGCCTGTCCTTCAAGGATCCCAACCTCACGGGCGAGTTTAGTTTCGATCTCTTCACCTGTTGTGATCACCTGCTCAATCATCCCAAAGTCAGCGGTTCTGGGTGAATAAAAGAAAATTCTGTGATCTCCTTCCGAATCGCCAAAAATAAAAGTGTATTCATCAATTCGTGCGCTGGGTTTTTCCATCTGTCGCCATGGGATTCGATAAACGTCGATATCCAATGCACGATTCACCTCCGCCAAATCTTCAAATAATTGCTGCACAAACTCACGATGCGCGGCCTCTCCATTCCATAGGGCAACTGTCTCTGCATATTGCAATGACCCCGTCCCAGAAATAGCCTCGCGACCCAATATCCGACTTGTCACCTCACAAGCAATAGCAGGGATGTATCGTGGCGCACGATCAACCGGTTGACCTGCAATAGCAGCTCTGCATCGTTCATGTCGGTTCGTATTGGAAACTGTCATCTTATCTTAAAGGTTACGAGAATCATCGTAATAAAAACTATCTAGCCGCGAGGCAAGATCTCCTATGCTACCTAAGAATCATTTGACCTAATACTAACTAGTCTTCTCACTTCCTAAAGTAAATCGAACAGCTCAGAAGGCCCCAGAACGAGACGAGCTCTTCAGTTGACCACCCACAATATTTCCCCAACTCTACAAACGATAAGCGCATATTAGAACAAAAGTCCAAGAAATGCTTAAAATTCGAACCTATATAGGGAGGGGAGTATTCCTCATTCTTGGCATACTCAATATCGCCTCTATTCATGCAGAGGATCTATCAGCCAAGATTTCTGACTACATGGACCACTTGGTGGAAAAGCATGAATTCAGTGGTTCTGTCATCGTGACAAAAGAAGGAGAGACAATACACTCAAAAGGGTACGGCTTGGCAAATAGAGAACACCAGTTACCGAATACGCCACAGACCAAATTTCGTGTGGGCTCGATCACTAAGCAATTCACCGCGATGGCCATCCTCATTTTGCATGAACAAGGTAAACTCGATTTAGATGATCGTATTGCACCCTATATCCCTAATCCTCCATCCATATGGTCAGAGATTACGTTTCATCAGCTATTAACTCATACCTCAGGAATCATGCATTCATGGGCGCTACCGGGTTTTGATGAAAGCACCATTCATTCAACCACATTAGCAAAAACCATTGACCGATTTAAAGACCAGCCTCTCTTCTTTAGCCCAGGAGAAAGCTTTAAATACAGCGGAGTGGGTTATTTTATTCTCGCTCAAGTCATCGAACAGCTAACGAAAGAAACTTACGAAGACGCCTTGCGCCAAATGATCTTCACCCCCTTGGGCATGAATGGGACCGGAGCCGATCACTATAAATCGATCCTATCTCATCGAGCGACTAGCTATGTCCGGAATGAGCAAGGACAGCTCGAAAATGCAGCCTATATTTACATGCCCATTCTTACCGGCGGAGGAAATTTATATTCGACGGTAGAAGATCTTGCTCGATGGGATAGTGCGTTGTCAGAACGAAGACTCATCTCAAAGATGTCTTACCAAAGAATGTATACGCCCGTCAAAGAGGATTATGCTTATGGCGTAGTTATTGGAGAAAGTTTTGGACATCAAGAGATCTTCCATGGTGGCAGGATTTCAGGTTTCGAATCACTCTTTATACGATATCCAGAACAGCGTATCTGCATTACGATTCTAACGAATGCCCAACAACTTGATTTACCGGGACATGATCACGTTCCATTTGACTTATCAGCAATTGTCTTCGGCCAGTCTTTAGAGAAAGCATTACCTACAAAGACAAATTAGATGGAACCTCGAATCACTATTATCACTCTTGGCGTTTCTGACCTCGAACGCTCCTACCGTTTTTATAAAGAGGGTTTAAATCTTCCAACAGAGGATTCTCCTGATAAAGGGATCGTTTTCTTTCATTTGGATGGCACGAAATTAGCCCTCTACTCTATCGATAAATTGGCCGAAGATGTCTGGCCCGAACTCGAGGCCAAAGAAGATGAAAAAAGAAAATTCTCAGGAATAACTCTGGCTCACAACTTAGAAACAAGAGATGAAGTCGACCAACTACTCAAACAGGCAGAGCAATCCGGTGCTAAAATTGAGAAAATAGCTCAGGAAGTATTCTGGGGTGGATACAGCGGATATTTCTCGGACCCTGACGGGCATCTGTGGGAAGTGGCTTGCTCAAACAATGAATGAACGAGAATCGGCCAGCCATTGCCCTACTTTGGCTCAAATCGCAACGCAGGTGATCTCCAAAGTTCTGGTATATATTGTTCGTGAAGCATCACCAGAAATGGAAGTTCTGGTCTTTGACCGTCTCGATCTGCCAGGCGAAGCTCTACCACTACCAGGTGGCAGTGTAAGTAATCGAGGGAAATTAGAGGATGCGGTTAGGCGTGAAAACAACTTGTCAAAAACCGAACATTCATTCGTAAAACATGCAGATAGCTGAAAACGCCAACCGAAAGAATGAAAGCTGAATTTAACGAAAACTGGCCATCTTCTGAATCACTGGAAGACAAAATCTCACAGAGAGGTTTTCCTGTATCAAATTTGGAAATCCAAGAGCATGCCTGGAAACGCTCACATCACGCCAGATTAGTAGGCACTGACAATATCGGGAAAGAGCATCTTTTTTTAATCAAAAAATACGACGTTAGCCAATCCGTTGGATGCAAAGAGCTTTTTGTTTATCAGGAGATCTCTGGATTTATGAAAAGTCGGATGACACCACCTTGCCGAGCCGCCTGGAGAGATGATGAAAATGGTGCTCTCTTTATCATTATAGACGACGTCTCTCCTACTCATTTTTGCCCTGGCTCACCCTCACCGAAAATCAATAAGAAGGAATTAGTTTCTGTAGTGGAACAGTATGCCATTCTCCATGCTTCCTGGTGGGGCAACATTGATCAATGGAACAATTTCTTCCTTAAAAATGCGTGCCTCACCGTTAGCCACGAAGCCATTTCAACCGAAACCATAGCCGCCTGTGAAAAATATTTTTATGAGGACTGCTATACGCAAAAAATTGATCAATGGGGAGATGGCTTTTCGACAGAATGGAGAGAGAAGACACTTGCCGCTATTTCCCTCTGGTCGGAGGAATTTAAAAAACGAAACAAAAAAAAAGAGACACTGACGCTCATTCATGGCGATGCGCATCTAGGTAATGTCATGATTCCCCAAAACCCCAAAGACTCATCACCTTTGCTGATTGACTGGGAAGGCACCTGTTCCGGAATGGGTGCATGGGATATTGCCAGACTACTTCATCACACAAACCTGCCTGAACCTGTTTTGGCTGATTTCGAGTCTCTAGTATTGAAAAGTTACTATGACAAGCTTGTCTCCGAAGGAGTCAGTCATTTTTCTTACGAAGATTTCATCTACGACTACTGCCTAAGTGTGCTGGCTTACGTCCCCCATTCTCTCGCATGGGGCAACCTGGAAAGTTTGAATGTTTCTATACGAGCTCTTACGAGGTGGAGCGCACTTGATTTAAAATCACCACAATGATCAAAAAAATCACAGATATCCACAATGCTGGGCTGGATCAGATTCTGACAGAGTCAAAACATTACGGCTACGGAATGATCGAGAGACTGATCACGGAGTGGGAATCAGGTATGACTG
>CAXMUM010000021.1:0-16033 GCA_964196585.1 uncultured Opitutaceae bacterium | reverse complement strand
TGGATGTAACACCGTAAGGTTGTCCCTCAACCTATTTAAATGATGGACCCAGAAGTTAAGCGGTTTGTGGCGGATCATGTTATTGCTCTTCCAAAATCTGGGATTCGCGATTTTTTTGAATTGGTCGCCAAGATGGATGATGTTGTTTCCCTTGGAATTGGTGAACCAGATTTTGTGACGCCTTGGCATATCAGGGAGGCGGCTATCTATGCCCTGGAAAAAGGAAAAACTTACTACACTTCGAACCTGGGAACGATAGAATTGCGTCGAGCCATTTCTTCTTATGTGGAAAAACATATGGGAGTGACTTATCGTCCAGATGACGAGATTCTGGTGACTGTTGGCGTTTCAGAGGCTTTGGACTTGGCTTTACGGGCGATGATCAACCCCGGTGATAAGGTGATGTATCACCAACCCTGTTATGTCTCGTATCACCCGACTGTTCAGCTGACTCATGGTGTTGGAGTGCCTATTCCGACGGTTGCGTCGGATCGTTTTGGCCTCGATCCAGAGAAGGTTAAGGCAGCCTGGGAGCCGGGTTGTAAGGTTATGCTTCTCAACTTACCCTGTAATCCAACGGGTGGTGTAACGGAAAAGAATAAACTAGAAGAGATAGCTCGTTTTGCGGTGGAGAAAGATTTGTTGGTGATCAGCGATGAAATTTACGCGGAACTAACGTTCGACGGAGTGCATACGAGTATGGCCTCTCTTCCCGGTATGCGCGATAGAACTATTTTCCTACACGGTTGTTCAAAGGCTTTTGCAATGACAGGCTTTCGCATCGGTTATGCCTGCGCGCCGCCTGTCTTAATCGAAGCAATGATGAAGGTGCATCAGTATAGTATGATGTGTGCACCTATCCTTAGCCAGGAGGCAGCTTGTGAAGCGTTACTCCGCGGGGATGAGAGCGTTAAGATGATGCGTGATAAGTACGCACGTCGCCGTGAGTTGATTGTTAGGCGGTTGAATAAAGCTGGATTGGAGTGTCATCTTCCAGGTGGTGCGTTTTATGCTTTTCCTTCGATCAAAAATTCTGGACTTTCCGATGATCAGTTTGCCATGCAGTTGCTCAATGAGGAAAAGGTGGCTGTCGTGCCTGGACGAGCTTTTGGTCCTGGTGGTGAGGGTTTTGTTAGATGTAGCTTTGCCACAGGCTATGACTCTTTGATTGTCGCGTGCGACAGGATAGAAATGTTTATGGAACGGCTTTCCAAGAAGAGCTAATATAGAGATTTTTGTATGGAAAATTTAGGGACAGTTGCTGTTGTTGGTCGCCCGAATGTGGGTAAAAGCAGGCTTTTTAATCGCCTGACTAAGATGCGCATTTCAATTGTGCATGATCAACCAGGGGTTACTCGGGATGTCATTTCGGCAGAGGTCGATGGGCTCTACACTTTATTAGACACAGGTGGAATGGGGCTTGCGCCTGGAGATACGCCGGAAGAGATCGTCAAGGCAGTTGATCATCAAGTTCTCTTTGCGATGGAATTGGCTGATGTGGTGGTATTCGTCTTGGATGGCGTTGATGGTGTTAATGCGGTGGATATGAAGGTAGCAGATGCATTGCGAGCTAGTGGAAAGCCAATCATTACGGTGATCAATAAGGTCGATAATGATAATCAGGACTTACCTTGGCAGGAGGTATATGAGATGGGTTTGAGTGATCCCATCATTGTCTCTGCGGAACATGGTATAGGAGAGGGATCATTGCGGGAAGCAATTGAGAATCAGCTGGAAACTGTCGTAGGAAAGAAGGAGCCGAAAGAGGAAAGTGAACCGGGAGAGAAACGTTTGAAGATTAGTTTTATCGGACGGCCAAACGTGGGGAAATCCTCCTTGAGTAACCGTTTGTTGAAGTCAGATCGTATGATTGTGAGTGATGTCCCCGGGACAACGCGGGAGTCGATTGAGCTGGATTTTACGTATCGATCAAAAAAGGGACAGGATTGGCTATTTCGATTAACAGATACTGCCGGAATAAAAAAGCGGACAAAAATAGGCTCATCTGTGGAGTATTTTTCTCAAGTTCGTTCTTTAGGAGCAATTAACCGAGCGGATATTGTTTATCTGGTGATCGATGCGATAGATGGAGTCGGTCAGCAGGATAAGATGATCGCTGGAGAGGCAGTGAAAGAGAATAAAGCCTTGGTTTTGGTTGTGAATAAGTGGGATCTGGCTTCGGCTTCTTATAAGGAAGCAGATCTGCCGGAGTACGATAGTGAACACAAATTTCAGAATGCCTTTGCGGAAGCAGTCAATGAGCAGCTATTTTTCTCCAAGGGCTCACCGGTTGTTTTTGTTTCTGCAAAAACGGGTTTCTCCATCGATAAGATGTTGCGCACCGCACGCGCGATAGATGAACGAATGGATACGATTTTGACGACAGCAAAACTCAATTCAGTTTTGAAAAACCTGTATGAGAAACGACGTTCTCCAAAAATTGAGGGAAAACGATTTCGGATTTTTTATGCAGCTCAGATAGGACATCGACCCTTCCGGATTAAGATTTTTTGTAATCGTGGGGGAAAGTTGCAGGAATCATACAAGCGCTATTTAAAGGCAGGGTTATCTGAAGCGTTTGGGATAGAGGGTTGTCCGATTGTTTTTGAGCTGGTGGGTAAGGAACGGCGCTATACCTGAGGGTGTTGCTTTTTTGGGCGAGATTTGCCTAGGATCATCTGGATGCACCTGATTCTTATATGACTATGGCTAGACGTATTGTGTTTATGGGTTCAGATCCCATTGCTTTGCCGGTCCTTAACTTCCTTTATGAGACGGATTCCTACATACTGATTGGCGTTTTTACTCAACCAGATCGGCGATCAGGGAGAGGTCAGAAAGTCGTTGTTAACGGGATTCACCAATGGGCCGAGGCGAGGTCGATCCCGGTTCAACAGCCATCACCCTTGAAGGAGGTTGATCGTCAAGTAATGGTTGAGTGGCAGGCTGATTTGACTCTAGTCATGGCTTATGGTCATCTCTTGAAGGAGGATTGGCTGAAAACTCCAGTTTTTGGGACCTATAATATACATGCGTCTCTCTTGCCACGCTATCGTGGGGCTTCACCGATTCAGGGCTGTCTGCTAGCAGGAGAAAGCGAATCTGGGGTTTCTTTGATGCAGCTGGTTAGGAAGATGGATGCTGGCCCCGTTTTGGCAGTTGAAAAAGTTGCCATCGAGAGAAATGAAACAGCAGGATCACTGGAGGACAAACTGTCGGAGGCATGTCTACCCTTAATGCAGCGTGCATTTGGTATGGTTTTTCAGGAGTCTCTGTCTCTGATTCCTCAGGAAGAGTCTGAGGTGACTTATACCCGAAAACTTTGTAAGAAGGATGGGGTCCTTGATTTTTCAGAGTCGGCTGAGATGCTCGTGAGACGGATCAATGGACTTTTTCCGTGGCCGGGAACATCGTTTGAGATTACGGGATTGGCTGTCCGTTGTGGTTTGGCAGAGATCGGGCCAAACGTTGGGTCAAATCCACCCGGGCTGATTTTGGGTTCGGATGAGAGAGGGCTTCTAGTGGCGACCGGGGAAGGAACCCTTAGGATTTTGAATCTGCAGCGTCCGGGAGGGAAAATGTTACCCGCTCTCGATTTTCTTAGGGGGCATCCTGTTGAGGATGGTGTGGTGATTGAATCTGTGAAAATGCCAGAGTTGGTAAGTAAGAATTTGTTGAAAGGTTGATGCTTGTTTTCCGAAGGAGAATTCGACACGGTAAGTCTATGATGAAGAGAAATTGGAACTGTTTTGCTACCCTTGTATTGTCGATAAGTGCTGTTGCGATTCTGTTTTCAAGTCAGCTTAGAGCACAGTCGTATGGAGGTGGCCAACAACAGATACAATTGGCCAATGTGAAAGAGGATATCCGGGTTTTGGATGAGAGAACTCGATTGCTTACGGCGCAGGTGGAGGATTTAACACGTGAGAATCAGCGGCTGAGAGATCGTTTGGAGACGGCGGAAAAAGTGACGAACAGCCAAGCTGGGAGTTTTGTGACTCTTTCGCAGATGAATCAGGCGATCGCAGATATGGCAGCTAGCCTGCGTGAGTCAGACCGTGAGACAGTGATAAGGGTAACCAAGCAGATGGAGGCTCTGGCTAACCAGACTCAAAAGGCGCTGAACAGTTTGGCAAAGAGTGCGTCGGTGCGTTCTGCCAGCAGTGCACCGACGATTAAGTTTACTGATAACTACCCCAAAACGGGAGTCACTTACACGGTTCAGAGTGGAGATACGCTTTCCTCTATCGCCACAAAACATAATTCGACAACAAAAGACATTCAGAATGCTAATAAAATCTCTGATCCAAAGCAGTTGCAGGTTGGTCAGATCCTTTTTCTACCCCAACGCTAACTTATTTATAAATGGCTAGTTCGAAATCACGTTTAGGTCGAGGTCTTGGTGCTCTCATCGCTGGTGGCGGGACCACTTCTAAAGCAAAAGAAGAATCACAAAAGACAACTCCACCTACTTCTCATGGGAACTCCCCATCTTCTGGCGGTTCGAAAGGGAAGCAGGTAACAAAAAAAATAACTAAAAAATCAGAAGAGAGTAAACCGTTAGAGAAGCCTGAGTCTCTGGAAGGTTTCAAAGAGGTGGCAGTTGCCGATGTTCAGCCCAATCCGTATCAACCGCGCCGCGATTTCGTTCCAGAACATCTCAATGAATTGGCAGAGAGCATCAGGTCGGAAGGTCTTCTTCAGCCGATTGTCGTGCGTGAGTCTGGAGATGGCTACCAGTTAATTGCTGGTGAGCGTCGATGGCGTGCATTTCAGCAGTTAAAGTTAAAGAAAATCCCAGCTCGGGTTGTTTCAGCAGGAGATTTTTCATCGGCTTCGATGGCTTTGATTGAGAATTTGCAAAGGGAGAGTTTGAATCCAGTTGAAGAAGCCCGAGGATACTCAAGTTTGATTCAGGATTTCGATCTGACACAGGAAAGTGTTTCGGAAAGAGTTGGTAAAGGCCGAGCAACGGTGGCAAATGCCTTGCGGTTGTTGCAGCTGGAGGAGGAGATCTTGGGCTACCTTTCTTCTGGGTTACTTTCTGCAGGTCACGCCAAAGTGGTTCTTGGGATTGAGAGCAAGCAGGAACAGTTGTTATTGGCTCGACGGATTATCGAGGATGGTCTGAGTGTCCGCGCCACGGAGAAACTGCTCCAGAGTTTGAAGAAGGGGCGAGGGTTTTCTTCCAAAAAAGGAAGAGTCATTACGGAGGGAGAACGAGTAGCGATTGAAGATATTCAAAAGCGCTTTTCGTCCCATTTGAATGCAAAGGTTGAACTGAAGCATTCCCCTAAAAAAGGGAAAATCCTCATTGAGTATCAAGGAAACGAGGATTTGCAGCGTATTCTGGAAAAGATAGGCGTTCCCGATTAAGTCTTTTCTGGTTTCTTCTGTATTGTTTCGCCGAAGACACGGACAGCGGCTTTTTCTTCACCGAGTATTTCTTGTGCACGTTTGAGTGCATTACGAGTGGAGAGGGTCGGGTTCTGTGGCCATTCCATGAAAAAATTCTCCCGACCGATAATATCGATTAGTTTTGCTCGTTTGCAGATACGATAGACGTCTTTACGCGCACCTGAAACAATGAGGGCGCGGTTATGTTCTTTCATAAACGTGACGAGTTCCTCAAGTGCGAGGATAGTAGAGGCATCAAGATGATGAGCGTGTTTTAAGCGGAGTACGATGATTTTGAGATTGGAATCATCACAGACGCGCCGGATTTGCTCCTGGAGAAGTTCAGCTGCCCCAAAGAAAAGACTTCCTTCAACGTGCACGATCGAAATTTCAGGAGTCGTTCGTTCTTCGGTTTGTCTTTTTTGAGTGAGTTGTCCGCTTTTGTTAAAAATATATTCTATTAACTGAGGTTCACCTGCTTCACGTAAGAAAAGAATGATGGAGAGTCCGACTCCAAAATAGATAGCTGTGTCCAGTGGAAGCAAAAGAGCGGATAAAAAGGTAACGAGAAAGACAAATGCATCGGGAGGAGTTGTTTTGATGACAAAGCGAATTTGTCGTGGATTGATGAGAGAGAGTGCGACGAAAACGACGACGACGGAGAGGCTGGCTTTGGGTATGAAACCGATAAACTGTCCGAGTCCTAAAAAGAGTCCTATGCAAATGAACCCACAGAAGACGCTAGCGAGAGGAGTGGCCGCTCCACTGGTCCAGTTGAGAACAGATCGGGTCAAAGAACCAGAGGCTGGCATTCCGGAAAAGATGGAGCACCCAAGGTTGGAGATGCCCATACTGAAGAGTTCTTGATTGGTATTGAGCCTACTCCCAGACATAGCCGCGAGAGATTTTCCAATAGATGAACCCTCGAGAATGGAGAGAAAGGCGATCGCCATTGCTGCACTGGCGAGGGTGCTGATTGTTGTGAGATCGAAGGTAGGAATACTTATTTGCCATGAACTGGGTGATACTGCCTGAAGCTTTTGAATGTTCCAACCGAGTTCATTCAAGCCAATGCCGACCATACTCATCAGTATAAGCGTTATGCCAACATTTGGTAGGCTCTTAAGAAAACGCTTTAGTAGAACATATGTGACGGCGGTTAGTAGACTGAGGATTAGGGTGGGAAGGTGAGCCTCTGGGATTTTCTCGAATGTCTTTTGAATGACACTGAAAAAGGTAGATGCTCCTGATATGCGAAAGCCCAGTGTGTGTTGTATCTGACTTGCCATGATCAGCAAAGCTGCGGCCGTGATATAACCGACGATAACGCTTCTGGAGACGTATTGAATGAGACTCGCTACGTTCAGATAAGAACCAATGATTTGAAAGGTAGCTACAAGAAATAGAAGAATCGGCAGGAGAATCAGTTTTTGTGCATCGGAAACCCCAAGCGCGAGAAAGGTGCTGAAAAGCAGAACTGAGGTTGCATTGGTAGGACCCAGCATGATGAAGCGGGAGCCTGCAAAGAGTGGCCCAATGATGGTGGCGATCGCCGAACAGAAAATTCCATATTGGATGGGAAGGCCAGCTATCATAGCGTATGCCATTCCCTGAGGAAAGGCGAGGAGGGCGACATTTAGCCCTGCGCGAATATCTGAGTTGAACCGCAGTTGATTGTATTGCGTGAGTACTTTCCAAATTGGGAAAAGATCGATGCTGCGAAAAGATTTCGCTGCATTGGTCGCAGAGGCTTTTTTTTGGACCGGCTCGCTCATCTTTGAGGATCAACAGGTTCAGCTGTAATTGTTTGATCTTGTTTAGCAGGGTCGACGTAGATGCGAATATTGGCCTTTTGCTGACCAAGCAGTTCTTGGGCGCGTTTTAGAGCATTACGTGTGGAGAGAGTTGGATTGGAGGGGGTGTCCATGAAGAAATTTTTTCGACCAAGTGTTTCGAGCAGGCCGGAATTTCGAAAAACTCTGAAGATTTCTCTATGAGCGCTTGAGACGATGATGTGGCGATCATGTTCTCGAGCAAAGCGCAGTAGGTCTTCGATTGCCATTGCACAAGTGGCATCGAGGTGGTGCGCATTCTTCATTCTTAGGACGATGACTTTGAGATTTGGGTCGTCGCAGACGCGTCTTGCTTGATCGAGAAATATTTCTGCCGAGCCAAAAAAGAGATCACCTTCGACGTGAACGATTGATATGTCAGGAGTGGTGCGTCCTTTCTTTTTTAGTTCTGCCAGTTCTCCCTCGGGATTAAAATCATATTCTATTAACTCGGGAGTGCCGACTTTCTTGAGGAAGAAAATAATTGAAATGCCTGCTCCCATGTAGATGGCTGCATCCAGAGGAAAGAGTAAACCGCATATGATCGTGCCTATGAGGACTATTGGATCCGATTTTGAGGTATGAAAGATAACCCGGAGGTAGTGCCGGTTTATTCGAATGATGGCCACAATGACAGTGACTGTCGCCAGAACGGCTATTGGAATGAATGAAAAGAACGGAGATAAGGAGAAAAAGAGTATTGTACAAAAGATTCCGGAAAGAATTCCAGAGATGGGTGTCGCTGCTCTCTCGGAAACATTGACAGTGGATCGTATTCTTGAAACGGACGCGGGCAGGCCGAAGAAAAAAGACTGTCCGATGTTGGTTATTCCGAGGGCGAACATTTGTTGATTTGCGTTAAAATGCTCACCTGCCCTGGCGGCTAGAGCTCTTCCAGTGATGGATGCTTCCAGGAATGAAAGAAACGCGATGGCAACAGCTGCCCTTGGCAGCTGTCCAAAAGAATTGAGACTAAATGTTGTTGAATTGTCTGAGAGGAAAAAGGCATTTTCTACGTTCACATATTGAACTGAAAAATCGGTGAGGAATGAAAGTGACCAGATGGCAAGAGAGAGTGTGAGTAATAGGACAAATGATGTGGGAATGCGGGGAGAAATCCGGTTTAGGATCAAATAGCCCAGCAGTGTAACAATGGCTATTCCTACTGTTGTCCAATTTATGTCCGTAATACTGCCAAGCGTTTCACTTATCGAATGCAGAAAGACTCCAGTCTCCGTGGTATCAATACCGAGTAGGTTGCCCAGTTGATTGGCCGTGATAAGGGCAACGGCGGCTATGAGATAACCGGAGATGACACTTCTTGAGATATATTGGGTTAGGCTTGCGATGCGGAACCAGGCGCCAATAAGCAGGATAAGACCGGTCATCATCAGTAGAACTGGGAGAGCGGTCATCTTTTCAATCCCAGTCATTTGGAGATTATGTAAGATGCTCAGTATGAGGATTGATATAGCGTTGGTCGGTCCGATGATGAGAGATTTGGACGAAACAAAGATACCGCCGATGATCGAAGAGATGATAACTGCATAGATTCCGTAATGCAGTGGTAGCCCGATGATGAGAGAAAATACCATTCCTTGAGGGAATCCAATCAGGGCAACTGAAAGGGCAGCTCGACTATCCTTCCTGAGCATATCCGCAGTGTAACCACGAATAAAATTAAGCAGGGGAAAAAGCGATATTTGCTGTAAAATGGCAGGGTCAAAGAGAAATTTGAGCCATTTTAGCCATATGGAGATCAGCGAATTCACCTGTTCGTATTGGAAAGAAATATTGTTCTCTAGAAGTGGTGTGAGAAACCAGCAATTTATTTCTGGGAGTTTAGATTAAGAATTGCCAGATAGTTCTTCTTCGTTGGTTTATTGACAAACGGACAGATTGTATTTCAAGTCTCTCCTTTACCTATGACTATCCTCCTGGCGATCTTCACTTTTATTCTCGTTCTCGTTTGCTTGTTTATGATTCTCTTCATTCTGATGCAGAAGTCACAGTCTGGTGGAGGCTTAGGTTCCGCCATGGGTGGAGGCATGGCTGAATCTGCCTTTGGTGCCGAAACAGACAATGTTCTCGTGAAGTTGACCCGAAATGCAGCCATCGTCTTTTTTGTTCTGAGCTTTGGACTTTATTTAGGTCATCTCTATGTAAAGGGTAAGGAGAAGGCTTTCGACGAAGAGCTGCCTGCTCTAACGACTCCGGAGATTGTTCCGGTTGAGGAAACACTTGAGGCTGTACCTGATGCAACCGGTGAAATTTCTGGAGAAGAGGAAAGCATCTCTTTCAAGCGCCCAGAAGAAACCGCTAAGACTGTTGAAGAGAAATCTGAAGAGGTTGCTCCGTAACAAATGGTCAGCGCTGCGGTCACACCGTTTATGCGCACTGTATTTTTCATTCTAAGCATTTTCTTTCTCGGGAGCTCTATTGAGTCATCGGCTCAAAGGCGAAATCGTCCGCCACCATCTTACCAACAGCCTGAGAAACCTGATCAGCAAAAAGGTGCAGCTGTATTGGAAGAGTTTCGAGGAAAGGGTATCGCAGGGGACTATTATTTGGAGTTTACCTTACGACATAAGCCTCGGAAGGGAGATGCCACTGAGTACAAGGGTAAACTATTTGGGAGCAGGGATGAGAAAGGGCCTGTTTCATTGTTAGAGTTAGATTCCCGTTTGGCCGGTGAGGCAAATGAACGTTATTTGATCCGGAGTGGAATACAGCCGGAAGTTTGGCAGGCGAAAGATGGGACAGAACCTGAGAAGGTAGAAGGAAATGGGTTGTTTGTTCCCTTGGCGGGCACGGAGGTGAGTCTTTTCGATCTTCAGCTGCAATTTTTCTATTGGCAGGATTTTGTATATGAGGGATTGACTCGTTATGGGGGAAGGCCGACGCATGTGTTTCTTCTCTTCCCTCCTGATTCTGACTCGAATACGACCCCACATTTATCAGGTGTGCGTATTTATCTCGATTCGCAGTTTAATGCGCTGCGAAAGACAGAATTAATTGGAATAGATGGTGAGGTTTTTAAGTCGGTTTCCTTAATTAGTCTTAAAAAGGTAGAGAATCAATGGATTCCAAAGAAGGTGGATATGCGGGACAGTCTTTCCAAAAACAAAACTCGGATGAAATTTACAGCTGCTGATCTGGGTGTAAATTGGGTTTCCGGCTTGTTTTTACCGGAAGCGCTAAATGAGTCGCTACCTCAGATTTTACCAAGCCAGGTGATCTCAATAAAATAAAAAAGCCACTCGATGTTCTCGAAGTGGCTTAGATGTTCGTTGGATAAATATGTCCTAGAAGATGGTCTCTTCAGTCTCGGAATCAAAAATATGGGCGTTTTCCAGGTTGAAAACGACTTTGATTTGCTGGTTGGCCTCAAATTTATGGTCACTATGGACTCTGGCTATAAATGAGTGAGCACCTGTATCCAGATAAAGATTGGTTTCATGGCCCATGGGTTCTGATACTTCAACTGTTGCGTTAATCGCATCTGCAGCGCGATCTTCAGAGGCCTTGAGCGCGTCTTGCACATCTTCTGGACGGACGCCGAATACAATTTTTTTGCCCACATAATCAGCTCCTCTACGGGAAAGATTGTCGTCGAAATCTATTCTGGCAGGCGTTCCGCTTGGATTGTCTTCGACCAAGGTGAGTAGGTTTCCGTTCCGTTCTAGAGTTCCTTTGATGAAATTCATCGGCGGGCTCCCAATAAACCCAGCTACGAACATGTTTAGTGGCTTATCATACAGTTCGAGAGGTTCGGCTATCTGCATAATGTTTCCGTCCTTCATTACCGTTATACGGTCGCCCATGGTCATAGCTTCAACCTGATCGTGAGTAACGTAGATCATTGTGGAAGCTAATCGGGTGTGCAGCTTTGAAATTTCTGTTCTGGTAGAAACACGCATTTTTGCGTCCAAATTGGAAAGAGGTTCGTCAAAAAGAAAGACCTTTGGCTTGCGGACGATTGCTCGGCCGACTGCGACACGTTGGCGTTGTCCTCCGGAAAGTGCTTTGGGTTTCCGCTCGAGCAGCTCATCGCTTCCTAAGATGATCGCTGCATCCTTTACCCGCTTATCTATCTCCGTTTTTGGATATTTCTTTAATTTCAATCCAAATGCCATGTTATCATAGACAGACATGTGAGGGTAGAGCGCATAATTTTGGAAGACCATTGCGATGTTGCGATCTTTGGGTAGAACATCGTTTACGATACCATCATCGATTGAAATCGTCCCACCAGTAATCTCTTCTAACCCGGCAATCATTCTCAGGGTTGTTGATTTTCCACATCCAGAGGGCCCTACCAGAACCATAAATTCGCGATCTTTGATCTCTAGGCTAATGCCATTTACAGCTTTAAAACCAGGGCCTTTTTTTTCGGGATAAATCTTAACGAGATCTGCGAGGACTACCTTTGCCATATTAGGGGAGACGAATGAGGGTTTGATTCCAATAAAAGAGAACAAGCACCAAATGGATGCACTTTAAACCAATCCTCTTAACGCTTGTTCTGTCAACACCAATACAATTCGTCAGGTAAAAGTCATCTGAAGGTATGTATTGAAAATGAGGAGGTGAATAAAAAAAACTAAGCTATTGGTTATATCGGTCGATAAGCTTCAATCGGGAAAGAAGCAGAATGCTTTTATTGGTTAATCTTTGATGCGATTTTTCGGAAAAACAAAATAGCGGGCCACAAAATTTTTTCATTGAATAGTTTTGTTTCGTAATTAATTCTTAATACGCTGTTTGTAAGAAAAGTACCTCCATCTAATCTTCGACAACATAAAACTATATCCAAATCACTATGCCGTCTAAAAAATCCTCTGAGAGTTCACCACTCACCTTTGATCTGAAAACTGACCTTCTCGCGAAGCTTGAAGGTTTCCGCAAAAAGCTCGGTGTTGCATCAAAAAGCGAAGTCATTCGCCAAGCAATTTCGTCTTTCGACTATTCTTCGTATCAGGCGACAACTCAGGACCATCGTCAAATTTCGGTTCGGTTGCCTTTAAAGCAGAAAAGTGCTCTGCTAAAGATCGCTCGTCAAAAGAAAGTTAGTGTTGGCGAGTTGTTACGAACTGCTTTGGAAGCTTTGCCTGCGAACCCCTCAGGTAAAGAGCAACAAACCAAAACTAAAGTCGAACCTATGAAAAAAGCTAAAAAGAAGGCAGTCAAAAAGGCAGCCAGAAAAGCACCGGCCAAAAAAGCCGTGAAGAAGAAAGCCCCAGCCAAGAAAAAGGCACCTGCTAAAAAGGCAGCTAAGAAAGCTCCAGCTAAAAAGAAAGCACCTGCTAAGAAGGCTGCTAAGAGAGCACCAGCTAAGAAGGCTGCTAAGAGAGCACCAGCTAAGAAAAAGGCTCCGGCTAAGAAGGCTGCTAAGAAAAAAGCACCTGCTCGTAAGAAAGCAAAGAGGTAATTATCTTCATTCCAGTTGGCAGAATTTGATTCTGCCACTGTCAATTCTCAGTTTTGAGGCAACTTTGGCTAAACCGAAGTTGCCTCAAATTGTTTTAGGGGGGGGGCGATTGAAAGAGTTGATCGTTGCTCACGTTTAAAGTTTTGTAGATGCAATGTAGTTTTATGAAAGTTGTACTGGGTATTTCTTGACTGGTGCAGTAAGAGAAAAGGTCGATATTATGTCATTATTTATAGGAGTCGACAGTGGTACACAAAGCACGAAAGTTATTGTGCTCGATTTCGAGACGAAGCAGGTGCTCGCTGAAGCTCGAGCTAGTTATGATTTGATTGAAGGTTTGCCTCCAGGTCACTTGGAGCAACATCCTAAGGATTGGATCGCAGCTTTAGAAATTGCTCTTTCTGCAGTGTTGGAGCGAGTCGATCGATCACAAGTTCGTGGAATTGGGGTTTCTGGGCAGCAACATGGATTTGTTCCCCTGGATACTGAAGGCGATGTGATTCGTCCGGCCAAATTGTGGTGCGACACAAGTACTGTGGAGGAATGTGAAATCCTTAATTCGGCACTTGGTGGTGAAAAGGAGGCCATTCAGAAACTGGGTAATAGAATTTTACCTGGTTTCACTGCACCTAAGGTTTTGTGGTTGAAAAAGCATGAACCTGAAAATTTTGCAAAGCTGCGGCATATACTGTTGCCGCATGATTACCTAAATTTTTACTTAACGGGTCACTATTTCATGGAATATGGTGATGCTTCAGGTACTGCGTTGATGGATGTGCGAAGTCGGCAATGGTCGAAAGAGATTATCGATTTAATTGATCCATCGATTGCCAATTACTTGCCTGAACTTAAGTCGTCACAGGAACCAGCTGGAACTCTACAGCAATCCGTAGCTGAGAAGTTTGGTTTGTCCTCAGATGTTATTGTGAGTGCAGGTGGTGGAGACAATATGATGGGAGCGATTGGAACAGGCAATGTTTCGAAGGGTGTCGTAACGGCGTCCTTTGGAACAAGTGGAACCATTTATGCGTTTAATGAAGAACCTGTGGTTGATCCGAACGGAGAAATTGCTGCATTTTGTGATTCAACCTGTGGTTTCCTCCCTCTGCTATGTACGATGAATGTTACAACTGTCACTGAGCATACACGAGAGCTCTTCGAATTGGGTCTGGAGGAATTGAGTTGCTTGGTGGAGGAGGTCCCTGCGGGATCAGATGGTCTAATGATGTTACCTTACTTTGAAGGGGAACGGACGCCTTCAGTTCCAGACGGATCGGGGGTTTTGCTAGGGATGAATCGTCATACCATGACTAAGGGGCATTTAGCTCGTGCGGCGATGGAAGGCGTTACTTTAGGAATGAATTATGGCCTTTTGCGATTGAAGACACTTGGAGTTGAACCGACGGAAGTCCGTTTGACTGGAGGAGGAGCTAAGAGCGCTATTTGGAGGCAGATCATTTCGGATGTTTTCGGACTTCCGGTTGTTGCAATGGAAGAAGATGAGGGTGCTGCATTGGGAGCTGCGCTTCAGGCCGTTTGGTGTGAGGGGTCTTTAAAGGGAAAAAAGACTGGGATAAGGGAGATTGCGGAGGGAATTGTCGCAGTAGATGAAAGCACCCGTTGTGTTCCTGATATGGAGAGTCATGCTTTTTATGAAAAATGGCAATCTCTACAGAAGGATCTATCGATTGCGATGAGGGATGTCTTCAAGAAACACCGAAAGTTGGTAACCTAACTGTCTCTAGTTGGTTTTTTTTGCCCAACGTCGACGAACTTCCTTCATTTGAAGAGGTTGTGTTTCAATGACGCATCCGGCTACAGCTGGCATGGCACGAAGTCGGGAAAACGTAGCTGGATCAATTCGCCAGGTGAGAGAAGCTGCGGTTTCTGCCATCGCAGCGTAGCCGGTTTTATCGACAAACCCGACTCTGATGCGGGTATCTCCAAATTGGGAATCTACCAGGCTATATAGCTCGTTTATGAAGGCATCCGCTTCATTCCCTGGATTGAGAAGCCAAGTTACCTGTGTGATAAGGGAGGAAATTTGGTTTTTTAAGGGTTGAATTTCCTGGGCGGTGAACCGGATTCCTTCTTCGTTTTTAAAGACTGAACCACTGACTAAGACGACACTTTCGTTGACTAGATTGTGTCCACATTCTTCATATGAATTTGAATAGCAGTTGATTTGCAGCGTTCCCGTTTTGGTGGCCAGATTGAAGAAGGCCCAGGGACGATTGTCTTTTCGAGCAAGTTTTTTAACGACCGAGGTTGCGATCCCGCAAATACGAAACTCCATGCGGTCACCCAGTTGATGGAGCTCTTCTTCGGTAAAGGTATTGATTGCTTGAGCAAGCCCTTCAAATTCGTCCATCGGATGTCCTGATATATAAAACCCAAGAAGTTCTTTCTCAAACTGCAACATATCGGATTGGGTAAAGGCCTTGCTGGGATCTTCTTTGGATGGTGGCGCACTGGCTCCGTTTCTTTCGGGAGCAGGTTCGGCCAGTGCATCGAGAAAAGACTCTTGTCCGGCAGAAAGATCTCTTTGGACAGCGGCAGCATGATTGATTGCCGCATCCAGTCTGTGAAAGAGGGAACCTCTCGTTTCCATGGTGTAATCAAAGGCTCCTGCTTTCACAAGAGCTTCGAGGACTCTGCGGTTGATCGATTTACCGTCTACACGGTTGATAAAGTCGTCCGCGCTTTCAAAATTACCTCTTTCTTCGCGTTCTTCTATTATTTTTTGGGCAGCGGAATCACCCACACCTCTCATGGCAGCGAAGCCAAATCGAATACAGCTCTTCTCGTTGTTTGAGGCATCAGGATTGATGACTGGCGTGAAGTTTTGCCGAGACTCATTAATATCTGGACCAAGCACCTGGATGCCCATTGAAGCGGCTTCATTGATGAAATGTGCAATTTTATCTGAGTTGCCCAATTCGCTGGAAAGAAGGGCTGCCATAAATTCCACCGGATAGTTCGCTTTCAAGTATCCGGTCCGATAACTCAGCATTGCATAGGCTGCAGAGTGGGATTTATTGAAGCCGTATGCGGCAAATTTTTCGAGAATCCCAAAAATGTACAGCGCTGTTTTACTATCGATATTATTCGTTTTGAGAGCGCCGTTGATGAATGTCTCTCGTTGAGCCTCCATCACTGAAGCAATCTTCTTCCCCATCGCGCGTCGAAGGATATCTGCATCACCCAAGGTATAACCGGCAATGATACGAGCCGCTTCCATGACTTGCTCTTGGTAAACCAAGACTCCGTAGGTTTCTGAGACTAGATCCTTGAGGAGGGGATGAGGCACTTTGATTGTTTTGGGATCTTTTTTCCCTTGAATGAATTCTGGAATGAATTGCATTGGGCCTGG
>CAXMUM010000020.1:8184-16170 GCA_964196585.1 uncultured Opitutaceae bacterium | reverse complement strand
TACAGGACGTTGCTCTCCGGGAAGAAATGGCAAAAACAGCCAACGAGATCTATGCCAGTGTCCTGCACGATATCAACAATCCTCTCACGATTATCACTGGATATGTCGAAATGCTCGAAATACAAATGTCTCGAGCTTCCTCTATTTCCGGATCTGCCCTGGAAGAAGCCCGAGGAAAATTAGGTATTATCTCCAAGCAAGTGGCAACCTGCGGTGCGATCACCTCTCGCTATCTAAAACTCCTCAAAAGCGGAGAAGCTGAAAATAAGTTTATCTCCACCAACCTCATTCTCTCCGATTTGGTTTCGTTGCTCCAATCACACCCATCTGCTTCAAAAAGCAAACTCGTGGTGAATCCTCTGGAAAAAGATCTTCATGCTAAAATCAATTGCACCGAACTCATACAGATTCTCTTAAATCTCTGTGTAAATGCCTACCAAAGTTCTCCTGACAATCAAACTGTCGAAGTGACAGCTACTTCATGCGAAGGACCTTTGGATCTAGAAGCACTTCCTTCGGGACCAACATCTGCTGTGCTGCACAAAGAGGATTTCGAGAACAGTGGCCCCATTTTACGCCTGGAAGTTAGCGATGAAGGCAGCGGTATTCCTGACGAAAAAATTGCTCGTATCTTTGAGCCCTATTTCACGACAAAAGGCTCTCAAGGTGGGACTGGATTAGGCCTGTCTATTGTCTCCAGATTGATAAAAAGCTCCAAAGGTCTCCTGACACTCGAATCGACAAGCGGAGCTGGAACTCGTTTCACTCTTTACATACCAACGACAGCATCTAAATAGCTGAAGTCGCTGTAAGTGTTTGAATCCCTCTCCATAGTCCTTTTTCTTCTCGTCGGAGCAGTCCTCGGCGCACTCGCTAGTTGGCTTATCACAAAGTTCAGCTGGAGCGCAAAACTGGCCACCTCCGAGGAGCGAGTGCGCAATCAAACAGCTCAGATGGAAGAGTTGGCCCAGCGACTGAGGCTAACTGAGGAGGACCTGAATAAGATTCGTGATGAACTTTCAGTTGAAAAAACATCGAATACCCACCTCAGCACGCAGCTCGACAACGAAAGAAAAGCGGCTCTAGAAAAGCTGGCACTTCTTGAAGACACACAAAAACAACTCACTGAGTCTTTCAAACTACTCTCATCGGAAGCTCTCCGAGCCAACAATCAGACTTTTTTGGAGCTGGCGAAAACCTCGTTGGAAAAACATCAACAGAAGGCGGAGAGCGATATCGAAGCGCGGAACAAAAATCTCACTCAGATAATACTCCCTCTCAAAGAGTCTCTTGAAAAAGTAGATGAGAAGATCAACGCCCTCGAAAAAACCAGAGTTGGGGCCTATGCCAGCTTGACTGATCATCTTAAAACGCTTGCTGAAACCCAAAACCAGCTCCAATCGGAAGCCGGGAATCTCGCATCGGCTCTCCGTTCCCCTACCGTAGGAGGACGTTGGGGTGAGATCCAGCTTCATCGAGTGGTTGAAATGGCAGGAATGCTCGAATACTGCGATTTTACACAACAAGAATCGGCCTCATCAGAAGAAGGGCGACTTCGCCCCGACATGGTCATCAACCTTCCCAATAACCGGAAGATCATCATCGATTCCAAAACATCGCTTCAAGCCTACTTGGAAGCCTACAACACAAAGGATCCAACACGTCAAAAGGCTCACTTAAAGGATCACTCTCGCTTAATTCGCTCACACATTAACAAACTGAGCTCAAAATCCTATTGGGAACAATTTGAACCGACTCCCGAATTTGTTGTCCTTTTCCTTCCGGGAGAATCTTTCTTCAGTTCTGCTCTTCAGGAAGATCCCGCACTGATCGAAATCGGAGTGGAGAAAAAAATAATTATCGCTACCCCCACAACCTTAATTGCGCTACTCCGAGCTGTCGCTTACGGATGGAGACAGGAAAAACTCACCGCAAATGCAGAGGAAATAAGTAAGTTGGGGAGAACACTCTACGATCGCATTCGCGTACTCACCTCACATTTCGACGATCTACGTAAGTCACTCGATAAGTCAGTCTCTAGCTACAACAAAGCAATCGCTACATTGGAATCGCGAGTTTTGGTAACAGCCCGAAAATTCAAAGACCTGGGGAGTTCCTCCAACGACGAAATCAACTCGGTAGAGCAAATCGACCAAAAGGCCAGAATGCTTCAACCCCCGGAACAAACACCCAAAGACTAAAAAGTCTTAGTGGTGGTCCCAGGGCAAACGAACCTTCACAGGTTTATGCTTCCAGACTTCAAAACGACTGAAGATCTTTCCCGGATTGAGTATTCCCTTCGGATCCAGAGCCATTTTGATAGCTTTCATCGCTTTGATTTCAGCCTTGTTGCGAGCCAAGTGTAAAAAAGGCGTCTTGACCAAACCGATTCCGTGCTCACCAGTAATCGTCCCTCCCAAAGCCACCACCTTTTCCATCAGCTGAAAAACGGCTCTCTTCGCTCTTTTTGCCTCCGATGCATTTCCTCTGGAATACATGATGTTCACATGAAAGTTTCCATCTGCCGCATGCCCAAAGGTGGGGGACGATAAACCTGACTGAACCTGTAGCTTTTCGATAAACCGATAAAAGTCCACCTGCCTACGCAATGGGATAACCACATCCTCATTCAGTTTTGAATCCCCCATTTCAAACATCGCTCCGGAACACTTTCTTCGAACCTGCCAGAGCTTCTCTGCTTCAGCTTCAGTTTTAGCTTCCTGATAAGCTAGTGAAGTTCCTTTAGCCCAGTCCAACACCCTCGCCTTGTCCATCTTGACCTGCCCCCGAGAACCATCAATTTCTACCAACAGGAGAGGTTTACCTCGTTGCTTGGGAAAGAGAGAAACCCCTGTCGCTCTTTCAGCACACTTAACACTCGAATTATCCAAAAATTCCAAAATAGATGGTTGAATCCGCTCGTTTAAAAGTTTCCTGACAGCCAGCAAAGCTTTCTCTTCATTCGAATACGCAGCCAAGACTGTCCATTTGGTCTGCGGTTTGGGAATCAGTTTTAAAATCGCACCCGTTACAACTCCCAAAGTCCCCTCACTCCCAATCCAGAGATCCCTTAGATTATACCCACAGGCAAATTTCTTGTAGTGGCCACCCCAGGAGACCCGTTCCCCTGTGGGAAGCAATCCCTGCAACGCCAGAATATAGTCCCTAGTCACACCGTATTTCCCACCGTGCATTCCTCCAGCATTGCAGGCAATGTTCCCCCCGATGGTGCTATAGTCTTTTGACGACGGATCTGGAGGATAATACCAACCCGCTTCTTCGGCTTTTTTCTGAATATCGATGATACGGGCTCCAGCCTGAACCTTCATCAACCCCTGCTCCTCATCGACTACAATCTTCTGCCAACGAGAGAGATCTAAGACCCATCCGCCCATTATTGGAGAAGCAGAGCCCGTTAAGCTGGAGCCACCTCCTCTTACTGTTACAGGGACACTCCTCTTATTCGCCAAATCGAGAACCACCTCAATATCCCGTTCGGACCGAGGTCGGATAACCGCCAACGGAATGAACGACAATTTACTGCCATCAAAGGAAGCAGAGAAAAGGGCTTTTTCATCCAAACGGACCTTCTTACCCAGTTTCTTCGCTAAAAGTGCAGTCGCCTTTTTCTGCTCAGAAATTCCACTCAATTGAGTTTTCTCCTTCTTCATTTCAATTTTTCAGACACAAACTTAAACCTCGTCACCAGCCATCCACTTACAATCAACTGCAGTGGATGATAAAACATAATTGGAAGTAAAATCAGAGCAAGATCACTCCGTCCCAAAAAGATCAATTTCGCCATTGGAACACCCGCCGCCAATGTTTTGTGAGATGCCAAAAAACACATGGCAGCATTCTCCGGCGGTGCCAATCGCATCCATCGGCTACCTAATGCCACAACTAATAACACGACCACCGCAAATACAATCACTCCACCAAATACACTGACTGTCAAACGGACCCCCTGCCCACTCCAGACACCCTTAATTATCGAATCTGAAAACGTATTGAAAACAATAAAAAGGACAATCGATCGGCTAATCCATTCAACCGGTTTTATCCAAATTTTCCAATATTCCCCAACCATTAACCATCGACAAATCTGCCCTATTACAAAAGGCAGCAGGATGAGCAATGCAATCGTTTGGATCAACCCTCCTAACGATTCAAAACCGCAGGAAGTTCGGGCATTCATAAACAAATTGATCAACACAGGTGTCAAAACAACCCCAACCAGATTGGAAATGATCGTATTAAACAAGGCCACTGGCACATTGCCTCCGGCCAATGAAGTAAACACCACAGCCGACGAAACCGTTGTGGGAAGAACCGCTAAATAGATAAACCCGATCTGTATCGATTCAGGAAAAAAGGATCCAGCCAATCCGATGAACAGGATCCCTAAAAAGGGAACAATCAAAAAAATGTAACCCTGTATCACCAAGTGTAATTTCCACTCGAGTACGCCCTCTTTCAATTTTTCCGACGCGAGCATCACCCCTTGAAAGAAAAAGATCAGCACCACTCCAATTTTCGAAAGTAGCCCCGCATGCAAAGAACCGTTATCCGATCCATATTCAGGAAAGATAACAGCCCCTCCGATTGCCAAAACTAATCCGAGAAGGAATCCATTACGAAAGAGGAAGGTTTTCATACAAACACCACTGTCATTCTCTATGACGCCTCCTCTTTACCCTTTGAAAGAGATAGCCAAAAACGGCGTATTGTCTCCCATGCTGCCTCCCGACCCTCTATTTTCAGAATCAATAGAAAAATAACATAAATAAAGATTCCAAAAGGAATCAACAGGCAGACAGATACCCACGAAACAAGCAAATTGCTCCACTCCTGAGATAAAATCAACTCGCGCCCAAACCAGATAAACAACGACATCGCAATCGTGGCGATTGCGACCTTAATCAACTGTCCCCATAAAGTAACTACTTTCAAATTAGGTTCCCGACGACTCAACAAACATTGAAGGACCAATAGTTGAATAACAATAGCCGTATTGCTTGCAGCTGCTAAGCCTACAGTCCCATAAGACCTCATTAGCACCAAACTCAAAACAAGGTTGAGCACAAAACCCATCCCGGCAAGTCGAGCCGGTGTCTTCATATCCTTTAGCGAATAGAAAGCCTTCGTCACTAAGATAGCAAACGAGTAGAACGGCATCCCCAATGCAAAAATAATCAAAATCGGTTCTACCTGAGCTGTGTTGCTTTCACCAAACGCACCACGTTCAAAAAGCAATCGAATGATCGGCTCACCAAGGATAATTAATCCTAAAGCAGCCGGGATAGAAATGACCAAGGTCAGCAAAAGTCCTTTGCGATAGGAAACTCCCATTGCGCTGAAATCCTGCTTGCCCGCCTGCTTCGTTATCAGCGGAAAAACGACGGTTGAAATCGCGATTGCAAAAATACCTAAAGGCATCTCTATCAAACGATTAGCAAGATATAGCAAAGTAGCAGATGCTTCGTCCAAAGCAAAGGCCAGCGCCCGGGAGGTCAGTATATTGATTTGAAAAATAGCCGCTCCAAAAAGCCCTGGCAGCATCAGACTCCCAATCTCCCTCAAACGATCTGAGCGCCGCAGATCAAACCGTAAACGCCAGCCTCTTTTGTACAAAGCAAACGCTGGGACCATGCACTGAAAAAAGCCACCCACCAATACACCGGCGCACAACCAAATCATTTTTTCGTAATTTGATCCACCTAACCAGATTCCAAATCCCCCCAAAAAAAGAATAATGGAGGCATTCAGCCAAACCGCAGATAAAGCGGGGACCACAAAGCAACTCATTACGTTGAGAACCGCTGCAAACGCTGCTGCCAAACAGATAAAAACAACGTAAGGAAACAAAATTTGCGTCAACTCTGCTCCCAGATACCAGCGCTCTTCCAAGCCGGGATAAGCCTTAACTCCCCATGCAGCAAGCGTTGCCAGAAAAACCAAAAAAACTGTCGCCAACAATAACCAACTGAAAATCTTGTTGAGCAGAGAAAAAGCGCCCTCTTTCCCAGAATCTTCCAATTCATCCGATACAGTCGGAACAACCGCAGCTGTAAGGGCTCCCTCCCCCAGCAGACGCCTAAAAAGATTGGGGAAAGTGAAAGCCGTAACAAATGCCGAATTGAGGGCACTCACCCCAAAAACAGCTGTCGTCAACATATCCCGAATTAGACCCAGAACCCTGGAAACAATCGTTGATCCAGCAACCAGCCCTATCCTTTCTAGACTCTTAGACATGATGTATCCCTTCAAAGTTGCTCCGGAACCACCCGTTTCCATTGATATCTTTATGAGTATAAACTTTCATCGAGGGCAACATTGCATAAGAGAGCGTCTGTAAAGCCAAACATTGACGGTCCAAACATCAAGATCCAATCTACACACAATGCCCCTCATATCCACATTGATCGGAAAGCTTCAAAGACACCCGAAACGCTTCATTTTTCCTGAAGGAAGCAATCCACGGGTGATTCAAGCAGCCCGCCAAATCGTCACTCGCAAAATGGGAGTCCCCATCCTGCTAGGCGACCGTGCGCAAATAAAGGCAACTGCAGAAAAACATCAAATAAGCCTTGATAAGACACGAATCATCACACCCGAACGAAGTGACGATTTCCCTCAATTCGTCGAAAAATTTCTAGAGATACGGCAAAAAAAAGGCATTACCCAAGCCCATGCGGAAGAAAAACTCCGCGATAACAACTATTTTGCCACTATGATGCTCGCCACCTCTCAAGGTGATGCTCTCATTTCAGGCGCCGCTGAAGCAGCTTCCAGTGGATTGCGGCCTCTCTTCCAAATTATCCCTAAGCAAGATGGCGTTCAAACAGCTTCATCCTTACTCATCCTCGACCATGAAGAACGGAAAGTTGGAGTGGATGGGGTCCTTTTTCTAGCGGATTGCGGCGTCATACCGGAGCCCACGACAGAGCAGTTGAGTGAAATCGCTATTACCACAGCCCTACTCGCTTACCACCTCACAAATGCGGCCCCACGCGTCGCAATGCTTAGCTACTCAACAAAAAGCTCAGCCAACCAACCTGGGCTTCAAATAATTCGTCAGGCAACAGCAAGCGCACGCCAGAAAGCTCAAGAACTATCCATCCCAATGGAAATTGAAGGAGAAATACAGGTCGACACCGCTCTCGATCCAGCGACGGCACAGGCGAAAGGGCTACTCGGCCCTGTCGCAGGTCAAGCCAACGTCCTCATATTCCCCGACCTCAACAGTGGAAACATCGCCTCCAAAATGGTGCAGATTCTCACTGGAGCCAATTCATATGGCCAAATCATAACAGGATTGAGTAAACCGGCGGCAGAAGTCAGTCGAGGGGCCAGCGCTCATGATATTCTCGGTGCAGCCGCAATCGTCGGGTGCCAGGCCATCGACAGGAAACTTCTCTACGGCACGGAATGAACCAGGATTCACTGACCTCTCAAAGTAGACCAGCTTCAACGTCCCAGCCATCTGAGGTGGAGACGCAGCTAACCCATCCAACTAACACCGGCACGAAGCGCATCTTCGTCGCAGCGACTCGGATGAATGATGGTAAGACAACCACCTGTTTAAGACTGTACGCAGCTCTAAGATCTCTTTACCCCGAAATAGGTTTTATCAAACCCATCGGTCAGAGATTCGTAAAAGTCAAAGGGCATCTGGTCGACGAAGATTCCTTTCTTCTAGATACTATCTACCATGTAAATGTCCCTATCGAAAGCATGAGCCCGGTAACAGTGGATGCCACATTCACCAGACGTTACCTCGAAGACCCTCAAGCTTATCAGCCCATTTTGGCAGATAAAATATCTCGGGCTTTTGATCGGGTATCCTGGGAAAAAGATTTCACCATCATCGAAGGAACCGGACATGCAGGGGTCGGCTCTGTTTTTGATCTTTCCAATGCCCGTGTTGCCAAAATGGTCGGCGCTAAAGTCATCATCGTTGCACAGGGAGGGATCGGCCGACCT
>CAXMUM010000020.1:4603-8174 GCA_964196585.1 uncultured Opitutaceae bacterium | reverse complement strand
AAAAATACCGGCCATCACACACTACGCCAGAATGGGGCTGCAAAAACTAGGCATTCCATTGCTAGGCGTTATCCCCAATAAGAAAACCCTCTCCTCCCCCAATCTTTCTCAAATTGTCGAAGAGATTGATGGTCGGTGGATCAACGGCGAAGAAACCGGTAAACACGAACGTATTCGAAATGTGATGATCGGTGCGATGACAGCAAAAGGAATTTCAGAATATCTCATCCCTGGAACCCTCATCATCACTCCCGGGGACCGGAACGACATCATCTTAGAAGCGATCGCCAACTCCAAAGCCTCAAAACAAAAATCCGCATCCAGTCTTATTTTAACTCGGGATATTATTCCAGATAAGAGGTTGATGAAGAAACTCTCCGGCACAAACATCCCGGTAATCGCAGTTGATAAAGATAGCTATACGATTGCCTCTGAGATCAATCGCATGACTGTCAAAACACAGCCGGAGGACAGTGATAAAATCCCCATTATCAAGAAGCTAATCCTCGAGAACATTGATCTCGATTACTTACTCAATGCCCTCCAGAGGCCTTCGGCTAACTATTAGGACTACGGAGTCAGAAACAACCTGTTATCTTCGACTCTCACATCAGCTAAATTTGCCCACGCAGCCTGAAGGTCTTCCGGTATCTCAAAAGAATTCTTATACCGAGAAAAGACGAAACTGGAAATACCTTGAGCATTCGGAATTGGGCAAGAGCCCATATAAAAAGTTTCGGGGACAAACGAGAAAGTATCGCCTGTCTTTTCAAAGTAACCCTGCACCTGGGTGTAAATTTTCCAACGCTTACCAAAGGCTGTGTATTCAACCGGCATACCAAGCTGCAACTGCCCATCTGCAATTCTGAAAACAGGTAGGTCTGCACGAACCACCATGTCTACCGCAGGTAGCTCCAGGCGACTTTTTCGCCCTTCATACGAAGCCAACATCCACTGATTCAATTCTTCTTCAATCAATGAAAGCTCACCTGATCTGCCTTCCACGAGAGCCTCCTTCTTAGAAGCCCACTTTGCTCCCTTAGAACCAATTCTTGTCCCGGCAACATAATAAATTTCGCCCTTTTTATCTTCCTCTACTGGAGCTTTTCGTGCCACCCTAACAGGCTCTAGGATCAGCATGCCGGCAGCTGTCGATACGCCCAGGAAAACTCCTACGACCACGAGTATCAAAGAAGAAAGAAAACTAGTAACTGGAGATTGATTGCTCATATGAATTACTTGGCTGTATCTCCCGAAGAAGATGATGGACTGGTTGATGAAGCACTGCTCGATGTCGCTGAAGCTTCAGAAGATTTTTCCGTTTTAGTAGACTCAGAAGAAGAACTCTCCGCAGGCTTCTTCTTATAGTCCGTTTCATAAAAACCACTCCCTTTGAAGATAATTCCGGCACCTCCTCCAATAAGCCGTTTTAGACCTTCCTCACCACATGAGGGACAAGACGTCAGAGAATCATCTCTCATCGACTGAAACGTCTCGAAAGCGTGATCGCATAAACGACATATATATTCGTATGTTGGCATAGCTTCTATTCTAGAATCTTGATTATTCTTGGCTCGTTCTTTGTGCAGCTGTTTCTAAATCTCTAAAAACCGTGGCGTAAAAGTAAAAAATGAGCGATCCGCCAATAAAAGACGCGAAAGGCAACAGAGGAAACCCTACGAAGAGAAACCCCAGAAATGCTAGTGTAGGTAGCATCAGCTGATATTTTGCGGCATCGATCATTCGAATTAATATCGGCAATTGAAACGAATCCTGAAAACTCTCCTGCCGTTGATAGAGGTATAATCCGGCGCCAACCATAGGACCTGATAGTATAAGAAACGGAATAACAGGGAGATACGAAAGTGGCGACGGAATCCAGAAGAGGAGTTTAGAAAGTAAAAAACCCACCAATAACGGAAGAAAACCCAAGCCAAAGAATATGACAAAAAAACGTAAACCATCTACGAAAAGAGCCTTCCAATCATCCCAACCAGTCAAATGAAAGGATTCTCCCTTCTTTCCCATCTGAGTCATCCGGTAAAAATAGCCTAAAACCGCCAGATTAATGACGGGAAGACACATCAAAATACCTCCAATAAGGATCTTAACAAACCAGGATGGATCAGAAAATATACGTTTAGATACTTGCTCCAGAGTTACCATTGGGAAAACCTTCTCAAAATCATGATTACCGAAACTACCGCTCACGGTAAAGACTTCAAAACAAAATTATCCGACTATCAACAGACTGTCGAAAAAGCGATCGATCGCTTGCTGCCCCCAGCAACGACAACCCCAACCCGCATCCATGAAGCCATGCGCTACAGCATGGAAGCTGGAGGAAAACGCCTTCGTCCGGTACTCGTCATGGCCACAGCAGGACTGCTCGGGGCAAAAATTGAGTCTGAACCAGCAGCTGTAGCCATTGAATGCATCCACACCTATTCTCTCATCCATGATGATCTTCCCGCCATGGATAACGCAGAACTCCGAAGAGGAATGCCCACCTCCCATGTACAATTTGATGAAGCAACGGCCGTTCTGGCAGGAGACGCACTACTAACCTTTGCCTTCGACCATCTCAGCAAAGCCTACACTCACAACCCAACACTTGCTCTCAAACTCATCCAGGAGCTATCAAGTGCCTCCGGAAGCGAACATCTCATCGGCGGACAAATGCAGGACATTCTCGCCGAAAAGACAGAAGCAACACCAGAGCAGCTCGTATTCATTCACTTGAACAAAACAGCTGCCTTGCTGACTGCCTCTCTCGTCATGGGGGCTATCCTCGCGGAAGCTAATGATGATACCATCGCAAGAATCCGAAAAATTGGTCAAAACCTCGGACTCGCCTTCCAGATCATTGACGACATACTGGATGCTACCGGAACAACTGAAAACTTGGGGAAAAATATCGGCTCAGATGCCACAGCTCATAAGACCACCTATGTAAGCCTTTATGGACTCAAAGCAGCACAGCAAAAGGCCGCTACCCACACCCAGGAAGCAAAAAAACTCTGCCAAACCCTCGCAGACCAGGATTCATTTCTCACCGAACTGATCACCTACCTCGAAAACCGCATCAGCTAATAATTTTCGAAAAGCCCGTATTCTTTGCTAAATAAGAATAGAAAGATCAGTCCTGAGCAAGCGCGCTCTTGACCAGATCGATGAAGGAATTGCTATCCAAGGCCGCTCCACCAATCAGACCACCATCAATATCTTCTTGAGCCAATAATTCTTCTGCGTTTCTAGGCTTCATTGACCCTCCATAAAGGATCCGAATTTTGTCAGCTACTGCACTGCCATAAAGCTCCGACAGCGATTGACGGATAAAGGCATGAACAGCCTGCGCTTGTTCAGGTGTCGCCACTTTTCCGGTACCAATGGCCCAGACAGGCTCATAAGCAATGACAACCGATCCAGCCTGTTCAGCTGAAACCTCTGCTAAGCCACCCACGAGTTGGGTCTTAACAACATCAAGCGTCTTCTCAGCTTCACGCTCTTCCAATGTTTCTCCTACGCAAAGGATCGGACGGAGTTGATTCTCTAGTGCCACCTTTACTTT
>CAXMUM010000020.1:0-4593 GCA_964196585.1 uncultured Opitutaceae bacterium | reverse complement strand
TTAATGAAATCATCTGCTTCCGCGAAATAGGCACGCCGTTCACTATGCCCTAAAATAACATAACTAGAAAAATGGTTTCTCAGCATTTCAGCAGAAATCTCTCCCGTATAGGCACCATTGGCGGCTGGGTGCATATTCTGTCCCCCCATCTTTACACTCGACCCTTCAACAACCCGGGAAACGCTCTCCAAAACGGTAAAAGGGGGGCAAACGACCACCTCTACCTCTGACTGCTGACCCACAGCACTGACAATTTCTTTGACCAGCTCAGTCCCCTCTTCAGAGGTCTTGTTCATCTTCCAGTTTCCTGCGATTAGGTATTTCCGACTCATGCTCATTTATAGGTTAAATTTTTAGCTATCCAATGCACTGACACCAGGAAGATCCTTACCTTCAAGAAACTCAAGGCTTGCTCCCCCACCCGTACTGATAAACGTCATTTGATCAGCAATTCCGGCTTGTTTTACCGCTTTCACCGAATCGCCTCCCCCAACAATAGAAATGGCTTCTTTGTTTTCGGCAACAGCATCTGCAACGGCAAACGTACCCTTACTACAGGCCTCTATCTCGAATATGCCCATCGGGCCGTTCCATAAAATAGTTTTGGCAGATGAAATTTCTTCAATGAAAAGTTTCACTGACTTTGGACCAATATCAACACCTTCCCATCCATCGGGAATATCGCCTCCTTCGGCAGTTTCCTTCGTATTGCCCACCGTTCCTGCACCAAAATCGAGAGCATCCACAATAAGATTATCCACGGGCAAGAGGAATTTGACACCTCGCTCCTCTGCTTTTGCCAAAGCAGCTCGAGCAATCTCTACTTTATCCGGTTCACTTAAGCTATTCCCGACAGAGCGGCCTTGAGCCAAAGCAAACGTATAGGCCATTGCCCCTCCGATCAAAATGGTGTCCGCTTTTTCCAATAGACGGTTAATCACAGTGATTTTGTCACTCACTTTAGCGCCACCCAAAATCACCACAAAGGGATGCTCAGGATCTGCCGTTCGTTTACCCAGAAAATCGAGTTCCTTCTGCATCAGGAAACCCGCCACAGCCGGCTTCACATAAGCAGTCACACCCGCTGTAGAGGCATGCGCACGATGGGCTGTTCCAAACGCATCATTGACATAAACATCACCCAGGCGGGCCATCAATTGAGCTAAGGCATCATCATTCTTTTCTTCACCTGAATGAAAACGGACATTTTCAAGAAGAAGGACCGATCCTTCACTGAGCGAGTCAACCGCAGTCTCCACCTCTGGACCAACGCAATCGGAGGCAAAGGAAACTGGCTTGTTCAGTAGTTTTGCCAGCTCTTCCGCAACTGGTTGAAGCGAGTATTTCGGATTCCGCTCTCCCTTTGGACGACCCAGATGACTCATCAGAACCACCTTGCCTCCATTTTCAATGACATGCTCAATCGTCGGCAATGCTGCGACAATCCGGGTGTTATCCGATATTTGACCGTTTTCCAGTGGAACATTAAAATCCACTCTCACCAAAACGCGTTTACCGGCCAAATCGACCTCTTCTATTGTTTTTGCCATAACCTATCTTTGCGGAAAAAATTCTTATCAATCGAAGGGGTGGTCGTAAATAAATGCGACCATCCCCGAGAATAAATCAAGAATATCAGCTCTTAAGGAAAAAGGAATTCTATCAATTCCGCTCCTATTAAAGCATCGCTGAAACTTTTTTGAGCAGCTCAACACAGCGATTGCTGTAGCCCCACTCATTATCATACCAGCTAACCAGCTTAAAGAATCGCTTGCCCAATCCAATGCCAGATCCGGCATCAAAAATAGAAGATGCGGGACAATGGATGAAATCAGAGGAAACAACCTCGTCTTCAGTATATTCCAAAATACCCTTCAAAGGACCTTCAGCTGCTTCCTTCATCTTTTGGCAAATTTCCTCATAAGAAGTATCCTTCTCAGTCCGGACAGTCAAATCAACGACCGATACGGTAGGGGTCGGCACGCGGAAGGACATCCCTGTCAGCTTACCAGCCACAGCAGGAAGAACCAGACCAACAGCCTTTGCGGCACCTGTTGTCGAAGGGATAATATTGATAGCGGCACTGCGTCCACCCTTCCAGTCTTTACGAGAAGGACCATCTACCACCTTTTGAGTAGAGGTATAGCTGTGAACCGTTGTCATCAATCCTTCTTCAATTCCAAAATTATCGAGAACCACTTTGGTAATTGGTGCCAGACAGTTAGTCGTACAAGAGGCATTTGAAATGATGTTATCGTCGCTTGATAGCGTGTCATCATTCACTCCGATGACAACCGTCTTCACATCACCCTTTCCAGGCGCAGAAATGATTACCTTTTTCGCTCCGGCATCCAAATGGCCTTTAGCCTTTTCATCCTGAACGAACAATCCGGTCGACTCGATGACGATATCAACTCCTAGATCACCCCAAGGCAATGCGGCAGGCCCCTCTCTGACAGCCAAACATTTAATCTTTTGGCCATTCACAACCAGAACATCATCTTCAGCTGCATCCGGGCTTGATTTTTCACTGGTTACCGTCCCGTTAAAGCGACCCTGAATCGAGTCGTACTTCAACAAGTACGCCAAGTTATCAGCGCCCACGAGATCGTTTACGGCGACCACATCTACTTCGCTACCTAATAATCCTTGATCTGCAATCGCCCGAAATACGAGACGACCAATGCGACCAAATCCATTAATTCCTACTTTAACGGCCATAATAATGTCCTAATCAGTGCTTTTTTCTAGTTGTTAATTACTCCAAATGCCTGCCTTCAGCCTATCTCTAAACAGACCAAAGATACAGCCATATGGAAAGGAGATCAAAGTGATCAACGGATGAAAAGCAAGAGATATAGTACCAAAACAAGCCGTTTTACCTAGAGCCGTTTTCGTCGTCTGCGAAAAATCATTGCAGCCTGAACCACAAGAAAAACGAAAAAGGCTCTAAATCGAATCGATCACCCAGAGACCACAACCTAAAGGTGGCAGGTAAAGATTATCTCCCCTAATGGAAAGCGTAAGATCCCGTGATCCTCCGGTTAAAAATACCTCACCATCAGCGATTTGTTGCCACCCAAAATTTTTCCAGTTTCCAAAAGGAATGTAAGCATCTTCCTCATACGGGTTAATGGCGAATAATAGCCTTCTCTCACCAAAACTCCCATCCGCATTATATATGACGGCAAAAGAAGATTTCTCTCCCGCAAAGCTAAACGAAAAATAACCCTCGGAAGGCGACGAATACAATCGGACCAACTCACCCCACCCGGATAAACGAAATTTTATCCAATTGGCAAAATACGCATGTGTGCCGGAAAATTGTAACAATCGATTATAATCCAATGCATTTAAATCCCCCCGTAAATACGTATTATGAACGCCATGTTTCGACCTCATAAAATCTTGTCCCGAATGCAGCATTGGAACACCTAGGGACATCATCAAATAAGCGACCATCAGATGGGTTCTTCGCACATCATTAAACGTGGGAACAAAACCATTCTTACCCTCATTTTCCGTAATGACATCTATCCAAACCTCATCATCATGGGATTCAACATAATTGATGGTCTGTGCCGGCCAACTCGCAAAGTGAACGGGTGATCCCTTCAGAAAATACTCGGCGCCTTTTCCATCACCATGTCCGCTCACAAATGCTCGAAGAAAGTCACGGCAGGAATCGTTCCATGACGCAAATCCCGTCTTCCTCAGTTTCTTCGCAATATGCCCTTTAAAACTCCATGGTTCCGCAATCAGAACAACTTCAGGACAAACCGCCTTTAAGGCCTCCTCTACTTCCTGCAATACCTCCACTCCAATTAATTCAGCCAAATCAAACCGGAACCCATCAACTCGATAGAAACGAATGAAATGCAATAAACTATCGATCATCAATCGGCGGCACATCGCCGACCGACAACGCAGATCATTCCCACATCCACTCCAGTTCTTGAGATCACCATTTTGCTCAAGTTCAAAGTAATAAAGTTTATCGATAAAAAGCAGATGGTTAGGCTCTCCCACGTGATTATAGACAACATCAAGGATTATCGAAAAGCCTCTTTCATGCAGGGTATCCACCACCTCCTGAAACTCCATCACCGCCGACCCTCTGAATGAATCAAGCCCGTATCCTCCATCTGGGGAAAAATAGTTAACCGGCATATACCCCCAATGGTATTCATCTCCCTCTTTGCGATCAAATGCTTGCACAGGTTGCAACTCGATCGCATTCACTCCCAGTTTTCCTGGATAGAAAATCGGACTTTGTATCCATTTGATCAATCCACTAAACCCAAACCGTTCTTCCTCACTCATTTCGGTTGGAGCCTCGGCGATTAAATCACGCACATGGGCTTCCGCTATCACGAGATCCTGCCAAAACGGAGTTTTGAAGGGAGGCCTATCCCTTCTGGCTACTTGCTCTTTGTCCAATATGATTCCTGGACCCTCTCGGGTAATCGAAGCGAGAGCATAGGGATCCAGAATGTCTTTCTCACCGTCAAAATGACTAAATTCATTGTGAGGCCCATCCAGACGATACGAGTAAAAACACCCGTGCAGGCTTTCATCCAATGCAAGTTCCCA
>CAXMUM010000019.1:10261-16330 GCA_964196585.1 uncultured Opitutaceae bacterium | reverse complement strand
TCCAGCAGTTCGTACATAATGTGAAATGGGGCGAACTTGAAGTGATGGTCATCGACCTTCCTCCCGGGACAGGAGATGCTCAGCTCTCTCTAGTTCAAACAATCCCCATCAGTGGGTCCGTTTTGGTAACCACTCCACAACTTGCGGCGACTCAAATCGCCCGAAAAGGAGGTCTTATGCTCACCAAGGTCAATGTCCCTATTCTCGGCGTCGCCGAAAACATGAGCTACCTTGAGGATCCCGAAACCGGCGAACGCACCCATATTTTTGGAGAAGGTGGTGGTCAAAAAACCGCCGATGCACTGGACACCGAACTCATCGGCCAGATACCACTCTATCCCGAAATCAGAGAAGGTGGTGATACCGGCAATCCCGTCGTCATCTCTAATCCAACAAGCCCAGCCGCAAAAAATTTTAGAACCATAGCCGGAAGACTTCTGGAAAAGCTCCGGGCTTCCTAGCAACTGACTTAACCATAGCTTTGACACAACATAAGTATTCTGCTAGCCCTTAATCCATCAATACACATTTACTGCGCATTCTTATGACGGATACATTCAAGGGCCTTCTTTTCCATTACAATGGTATCCTCCGCAAAAGCTGCCTCTGCTTTTCTCTTGTTCATGCCCGTAAGCAGTACGGACTGCTTTTTCTTTTATAAATATATTAAATCGACTCAGCGTGTCCCTAATCAGACACGCTTTTTCATTTCTAGATTAAGCAACATTTTTTGATACATTCTCTAATCCAACCATTCATCTCCCCATGGAATTGACCAACGAAGAAAACCAACACGATTTCGTAAAACAATCCAGCCTCTACCAGGAATTTCTGGCGGAGAGAGAAGAGATTCTTAAACACAAGTGGATAGAATCCGAACGACTAGGATACGATATAGGATTCGAGAAAGCCCTTCTCGACTGGATACGTAAACATAGAGAAAGCTGGCGGAGTAGTCGAAGAGGAGCCACTTCCTAACCTCATTCAGACACTAAAAAGCAGCAACGAAATCTCATTGCTGCTTCAGTTCAAAAATTACCTCGAGCGGGGAAAACTAGAATCCCTTGAAATGCTCAGGATCATCGGCCTGCCTAAAGCGAGTCTGATAGGTTTTCTTGCTCGCTGCTAGTTTGAGGAAGACATCTATCGGCACAACTTTGACCGGACCTTCCAAGTTCCCTACGACTTCGACCAGGCTATTCACATCATTTGACTCACGCACGTGGATCAATAAAAAGTAGGGGCGCATACTATTAAGTGCGATCAGTTCGTTCAAATCAGCAGTCACCTCTTCTCTAGGACGTCTCGGATCGATATAGTAATCGTAGGAAATCATAGGACGTGAATCACGAAGATCTCGCGTGCGCGCTGGCCCATAACCATTGATGAACCCAAGAACAGCTGGAAAAGCTTTGTAGTAGGCATCGACAGTCTCTTTGAAAAGATCCGCATTACCAACATTTCCGTCGGCCACGGAATTGTCCATGATCTCCATTACATGTTCGTCGAGAACTCCCATTAGCTTTTGGGCTTCGCCCATCAATACGGGAAATCGATCCTTCGGAATATTATTCGGATACATGTATCCGGGACCGGACAAACCACCGATAAAGTAGTCATTAGGCGTAGCCGATTCGTGAAAATACTCCAATGCCGCCGGAGAGAAATCCGTCCAATTCATTGTAACCTGCCATGCAAAAGGAAGCTTGCCGCGTCCTGGCTTCGTCCAAACGCCAATACCGATGCTGTCGGACTGCACAAAGGATATATAGACCTTTTCTTCAGCTATCGGTTTTGCATCACGCGCAACGTTATGATTGTTGGTGAATTTAAAACCGGGGGTAAATTCAAACTGACAATTGTAGCTCAAATTTGGGAGGTTGTGGAGGCCTTCCATCTTTAGCCCGTACATCGACAAAAGCATCGTTGACTGCTCCTCAGTGTCTTTCCCATAAGGATGCCACCCGAAAACGAATGCACCAGTGTTAAGGTCTTCTAGGAGTCGACGATTGAGGACGAGTTCCTCAGCCTCTTCCGGGTCTGCAGATAGATCATGGAAAAACATGCGTTCCCGCACACCCCAATCCGCCATAGCAGGCATCATTGTTCTACCACGATGTCCTCCCATCAACATAACCTTGTCACGATTGCATTGCGCCCAATAGCGATCAATCGCATCCCCATATATTTCCGCATCGGTTTGGCCCGTATAACGGCCTCGTAAATCATCGATTTCCTTAAGCCCGTGTTTTTCAACGAGAGGAATCAATTCCTCACTAACCACAACTGCATCTTCCAGACCAGCGATTGTAAATGCGACATTAAGAGATGCCCCAATTGTCTTATCCCATACGACATAACCTTTGGCAGCTGACTTAAACTGACCCAAGGCCGCATCCGCGGTCGAAATTTCGGTAAAAGAGATTCCATGCTTACGCTTGTAAAAATCATAAAGCGGCTCAGTTATCTCCCACTGGAAATCCGGCGGGTGAATCACGTAGAGTTGCGCCTCGTCGCGATTGGCAAGCCCTTGGAGGCTGATAAGCATGGCCTTTTCAGGCAGACCGCTTGCGACCTGCCAGTCGAGGTCGAAGTTCATGACCCAAGCTTGCTTGGAGGGAGTAGCTCCCAATGAAGAGATAAGAGCTCCGACTGAAAGAAGCCAGATTACAGATAGTTGAAACGCGCGGACCATGGTGATTTAGGGTCGAGTGTTGTCCTCAGCAGAAAGCTTACGGAATGTATAAATAAGTGGGCGATTCCGGGTGGAATGAAGCTCGATAAGAGTGAGCGTTTCGCCGCCTTCTCCTAGCCGATACTCACTGTAGAGCCGAATCGTTGCATCACCCTGCGAAACTTCTACCGGAATAAAAGCTTCCACACGCAAGGTACTTTCCTCATCGAGCCAGCTAGCTTCGACAGGCGTCACACTCTTTTTGGGTGCGTAGACGGCCATATGGCGCTGATCCACACGAAAATAATTCGAGAGTTCTACCAGCTTAGACGTATCAACGACATTGGTCTCAATCACTCGCGTAGAACGCCAGCGCATATCGTGCCCGATCGTAACCTTCGATCCCTCAACCTCTAAATAAAGGTCCATCGCAGACCAGCCATCGAGAGCTGAGCTGCGTTCTACATCAAGACGCCAACGACCATTGAAGTCGGAATCGGCTGCAAGAGCAGCTAACGGCAATAAGAGAACACCCAGCAGGAGTTTCAAAAATAGTAATTTCATCAAGTCACAGAGCCTACGACTTTTCTTACTAGGCGATCAAACCTATTCAAAACCTCACGAGAGTTTTTTTTACTTAACTTCCCGATGGACAGTGTGTCGGCGAAGATGTTTATTATATTTCTTCTTTTCGACTCTATCCTGCTGCAATTTTTTGTTGCGGGTCGTCATATAACGAGAAACAGGTTTACCCTCTTTCTTGGCTTCGGTGCACTCTAGTATAGCTATTTCACGTGGCATGGTTCTAAAAAATGAACCCCCAAAGGATCATTTCTTGAAACAAAAGCAACTTAAAAATGACCGCGAGAGAATAGCCAAGAAACCTCTCCCCTTCATCATTTGAACTCCAGACTGCCTCTAGGATGAACGGGCAAAGTCTTTTTCAATCAAAGCCAGCAGAACTCCCCTTCGAAACACGGTTACTTGTCCACTGCTGGAAGAAACTACGATTGAGATACAATTGGTCGCCAGGGATATGGCAGCGGCAGCGGCATGACGCGCGCCCAATCCTCCTGGAAGTGAATGCGCATAGTCAGGAGCATGGATTAAACTGCCTGATGAAACCAGCAAGCCATCGCCTCTAATAATAAAAGCTCCGTCGATGGATGAAAATTCCTTAATCGTCTCATCCATAAAGGGGTTCAAAATGTTTCGATCCTCTTCTTTATATCCAAAAAATGGATTTAGCACCAAAGGCTTTGTCATTTTTTCTACTTTCGCTGTGTCTCCAAGGACAACCATGGAACCAACTGGCCGTCCTTCCCTACCCTCGACCGCTAGCTCTGTCGCCACAGCAATCACTCTTTCCAGCACTTCCGGCTTCACATCTGGCGGCAAAAAATTGGATTCATCACCCAGCAACGTTTTAAATTCACGTTGAACATCTACCAACATGACCGTGTCGAATTGATCGCTCCCGGGAATGCCGCCAACACAGCAGATTCGTTCATTGATCTGGATGATTCCACGAGTCATTCCAATCAGTACAGCGCTTCGCAATTGAGCCATCCGACTTTTGGAAAACGACCTTACCTGAATAACAGAGGAAAAGGATTCGTGATCAAAATCTCCATCACCGATATTCCGTATCACTAAAATCGTCTTAAACTTTGGAAACCAATCTTTGATCCCTGCGGCACTGGTCAGTGTGTCGCCAAAAATCGCAATGCTCGAGCAATTGCTCCCGGTGGCAATTTTTTCGGCTTCCTTAAACATCAACCGATTCACCTTGTTCTGACGGAACTGAGCCGGTTTTGGATGTAATCCTCCAAAAGCGGAAGACAAGCGTTCAAAGAAAACGGTTAAGTCGGGAGCTCCTACCAATCCATCCACAAACTCCTGCTCCTTAATCAAACGTGCAATGGAAGCCAATACCTGTAAGTAACCTCTGGCAGATTCTCCTGCAATCAGTAGAAAGATCAAATGCGCTTTCTCATCATCTTTTTGACCATCGTACTGAATGCCTTCGACACTCCGGCCTACCGCAAAAATAAATCGACGAGACATCTTCACCCGTAAGTGAGGCAACGCGACACCATTGCCCAAATAAGTCGTCATCGTCCCCTCTCTCGCCAACAAACCAGACAGAAGTTTCTCTTTGTTTAAGTCCTTTGAGCGTCCAACTGACACATTCAACAATTCCTTAAGAGCACCTCTAAATGAGGTGCTCTTAAGGTCAATCGTTCGATTGCGTGTAAAATATCGATCTATGCGCATAGGAGTAAACTCTCCTAGGTGGGATTTCTCCTGTTATTTCTCCCAGTCCAGGCCACCTTTCCTGGTTTCATAAACAAGGCCGAGAACTAGAATTCCGAGAAAGAAAAGAATCGGAAGAAGAATTGGGATGCCAACACTCAAAAACTCTCGATATATAATCGTCCAAGGAATTAAAAAAACCACTTCGATATCGAATAAGATAAAGAGCATCGCGGTGACGTAAAACTTAACAGAAAACCTCGTATGAGCCTTTTCCGTCGCCGGAATACCACATTCATAAGCCGAATCCTTAATCTTATTTTTGCGGGTCCGTTGCCCAAAAAGATGGCTTACCCCCAGGATAATAACCCCCATCGAAACTGCCAAAAGCACCTGAACAAGTATCGGAAGAAAATCGCCTACAGACATATATAAAGAGAAATCGGGTAAGAGTGCTTATTTCAAGAGCAAAAGCATATGATATGATACCCCATCGACATCTTTTAGTCCACTCTTGACCATCGAACTCTCTCATAATCTCCCATTCCCAATCCCAATTGCTCAGCATATACCAACAATTTCATATCCTCCGATAATTCCCTAAAGCCTGCTTCCCGCCTTGATTTGTCAATTCTCACACGCATTAGCGCATCGAGAATCACAGGGTTGTCACTCAGCCACAATCGCGGCTCTGAAACGGTATATAAAGAATTGAAAACAGGACCACCAATAAATTGGTAACGCTCCAGACTGACGATGGTGAAAATCCATCCCTCTCTAAACTCCGGGATTGCTGAAATCTCCGCTACTGCAACCGGCGCAGTAGCCGGACTTTTGAAAAAGCGCATTGTATTACTCGCATTCCACAATGTTGCATTTACCAACGAACCATTAATACCTAAAACAGGATGGTCGCTATACGCGGGGAGATTGATCCAAAAATCGACATCAAACAACAGCGGTTTCGCCAGAAAGCTTCTTCGATCCTTCTCGTTTGGAGCGAAGAGGTCATTCTCTTCAGTATCAAAATAATCAACTAGATTAACTTCTTTGGGAATTGGACTGTCGTAGAACCACTCATCGTCATAAAAAAGCCCAGTACTCAAAGCATTCACCTTCACATTCTCAAAAGAATCTCC
>CAXMUM010000019.1:0-10251 GCA_964196585.1 uncultured Opitutaceae bacterium | reverse complement strand
TGATGTTCACTCAATCCGAGAATAAAAATCTTATCTCTCGAAAAACCCCTTTTTTCCAAAGCAAGAATAACGCCTCTGACCAAATTTTCAGGCGTCGATAACCCAGGCCCAGAATCTGTATAGACTTTTAGGCCAACCTTTCCTTTTCCTCCTGGCTCCAGTATTTTCCCACTTTCACGCTCAAACTGGCTAATCAATGCCTCAACTGATCTGATATAATCTTCAGAAGAAAATTCGCCCAACAAACTTTCCCATACAATATTCGAAGGAGTTGGTATTAAATCGCTTACATCTGATGTCTCCTGCCCCCAGACAATATGTCCCATCGAGACTACCAAAATCACCGACAACTTCGAAGCTCTTTTAAGATAAGCCGCAAACCCTCGAATGAATTTGATACCAAACCAAGCTCTTTTATCCTCAGATAAATCCATAATCCGATCTACAATTACATTAATGACGCCGAATAAACGATATTTGTTCACGGTTGGTAAAATGTTTTCACTCAAAACAATACGTAAGCTACATCCTTGACACACAAAAAACTGAAATGAAAGGTGGTATGGCAATCTCCGCTGTGACTTCGATGAAATCAAATCAAATCACCTTATTGGTAATGGCGTTTTTCGCGTTATCCATCATCGGATGTACAGATCCAGAGAAAATAATCTCCAAACGTCTGGCTTCTGCCGAACACAAGATTGAAGAAGGAAACACTTCCAGTGCCGTAAAGCTTCTCGAAAAACTAAACAAAAAGTATCCAGAAAGGCCCAAGATCATCGAATCCCTTGCATTCGCCTACGCCGCCGAAAATGATCATAGTTCCGCTGCCTGGAACTTTATCATAGCCGCTGATCTGGATACCAACAAAGCTGATTTCCGACAGTTCGCTGCTCAATCGCTTGAAAAAGCAAACGATAACCGCGGCGCCATTAAACAATATCGTCTCTACCTTTCCGCATATCCCAATGATTTCCAAACATGGTTACAGCTCGGAGAGCTTTTGGAAAAACAAGGAAACCCGGAAAGAGCTATTGAAGCCTACATCTCTTGGTATCAAGTAAAACCATCCGGAGAAGCAGCCTACCGAATAGGTGTCCTCTTCACTGAGCTGGGTAACTATGCCCAAGCAAACAGCTGGTTTAGAACTGTTATCAAAGATAACACTTCTCACATACCAGAGTCCATGTTGGAACTTTTGCGAATCGACATGCTGGAAGGAGATTTTTCCGCTGCAGACGAAAAACTCATTGCCATCGACCAGCGTTTTCCTGGCCTGATAGACTCCGATCCACAATCCACTGTGCGTCAACAGCTTCTCACCTGGAAGGAATCTCAGCAAGACCTGAAGGAAGTTCAACTTGAACAAAAAAGCCTCACCCGTGAACTGGAAGAAACTCGACTCAGAGAAGAAGAAAAAAGCAGACAACTCGCCCAAGAAAAAGAAGCGAAACGAAAAAAAGAGGAGGAAGCCGAAACCCAAAGGCTCGCCCTGATAAAACAGCAACAAGAAGCCGAAGAAGTAAGTATCGAAGAGACAATTTTTCCGAACGAAGATGCGACTCCTCTCACAACATCGGAAATTCTAGTTTCACAAGCCAATGACCTTGAAACCTATGGGCGCACAGAAAATGCTATCCAAATATACTGGAAGGCTCTCGCATTGAATGACACCTCTGCCGAAACATGGGCACAATTAGCCAACGCCTATTGGAAACAAAACCAACTCGATGAAGCCGAATCATGTATCCTCGAAGCGCGTCGGAGAGAACCAGAAAATATCGCTTTCCACATTACCTACCTCAATATCATCCGTAAGACGCAAACCCTCTCCTTTTTTGTTAGCGAACTGGAAGCAGCCCGCACAAAATACCCCAGAAACCCCAGTATCATCATAGCGCTCGCTCAGGCACTTTCTACGAATAAGTTTGATACCATACGGGCCGCACAAGCTTATGAAGATTTTCTTCTCCTTGCGCCAGAAAACCATCCGGACCGAGAAGAAGCCGTTTCCTATCTTGAAAATTTTCAAAGTCGCTAATCCGTAGGCCTTCTCAAAAATCATGCCTGCGATAAAATCCAGTTCTGTACGAGAACTCAAAGAGCGCATCCCTATCTACGATGTCGTCTCCCAATCTGTTTCCCTCAAACGAGCCGGTTCTTCCTTTAAGGGGTTGAGCCCCTTCAATGATGAAAAAACGCCTTCGTTTTTCATCTCTCCCGATAAAAATCTCTTCAAATGCTTCAGCAGCGGAAAAGCTGGAGATATTATCACCTTTGTCATGGAAACAGAGAGGCTGACTTTTACCGAAGCAGTTGAAAACCTGTCCAGACGTTTTAATATCGAACTCGAATATGAGCAAGGTGGACGATCACATGAAGACAGATCCCTCAGACAGGAGCTTTTTGATCTGCATGAATTTGCAACTGAGCATTTTCATCAGCTCTTCCTCGCCCAAAATGAAAAAGGCGCCTTCATCCGAGATTATTGGGTCAACGATCGGTCATTCCCTCTGGATGTAGCCGAAAATTTCAAAATTGGATTTGCTCCCCCAGATGGAGGAAACCTGGACGGCGTCCTGCGCCAAAAGAAATTTTCACTCGCAGCCCTCCAGCAGTCGGGACTGCTCTATGCTCGAGGATCCGAATCCAATCCAACCTTTCGTCCCCGTTTTAGAGGCCGCCTCATGATTCCCATTCGGGATCATCAAAGCCGAGTCATTGCGTTCACTGCTCGTCAACTGAGTATCACTCCAACAGATGACCCCAGTCGTGAAGCTAAATACATCAATTCCCCGGAGACCCCCATCTTCATCAAAGGCAATATCCTCTTCAATCTTGACCGCGCTCGACTCCGAGCAACACCAGACAATCCATTTCTTCTCGTTGAGGGACAACTCGATGCGATACGCTGTCATCAAGTCGGCCTAACTACCGCGATAGCGCCTCAAGGGACAGGAATCACCCCACATCAGCTCTCCCTTATCCGACGTTACGAACCTCAGATCGAATGCCTTCTCGACGGTGATGATGCTGGGCAGAAGGCGGCTCTTCGCATGCTCCCTATTGCCCTCAAAGCAAACGTGGAAGTACGCTTTCTGGTTCTTCCACCAGGACAAGACCCCGATCTTCTCCTGAAAGAACGAGGAGCATCTGCGCTCGATGAACTACGAAAAACCTCCCTCAGAGCGATTGGATTTGCAACTAGGTCCATCCTTCCCAACCCATCAGAGGCAACACCACAAGAAAAAGCTCATGCCTGTGAGCAGCTCTTCGCCATCATTGAACAAACCGAATCAGACGTCGCAAAAGCGGGACTACTGGACGAAGCTTCTAAACTCCTGAATATCAATCCACGTGCGATCGAAGCAGATTTTCAGCGCTACCTGGGCGTTAAAAATAAATACAGCCGTCCAGCTCAGCCGGCGGAAAAAAAGAAATCTCTCTTTCCTGGGCGTTTTTTAAGTGCCGAAGAGGACCTCCTTCAACTTTGTCTTCATTTTGAGGAATTTGGAAATCCTCTGGCCCAAACTCTTCATCATGAGTGGATCGATAAATCTACCCTACCCGGACAGCTCCTCGACAGATTCCTAGCAGAATTCGAACACGAGAACTGGCCAGGCATAGACGATATCGACCAGCTACTTGAAACTCCCGAAGAACGTAGCTATATTTCATCTCTTATTTTTGATAAACCAGACTGGGAAGAACCTACTAAAAGGGCTAATGAGGGCATTCGAGCTATCTTCTCTCAATTCTATGCACCGAAAATAGAAGAGATTGAGCTTGAAATTGCTACAAAACACGAAACCTTCGACGATGAGTCTGTATCTCTCCTTCAAAGAAAAATTGAATTAAAACAAATTCAGTCCAAACCTCCACAACTTAAGAGTCTCACCTAGAGTAAGTTATGCCGCGTAAAGCCAAAACAGAAGCAAAAGAAACCAAGGGCAAAAGTACCGTCCAAGCATCCATTAACGAAAAAATTCGTTATCTAATCCGCCTTTCCAAAGAACAGGGATACCTTACTTTTGGCGATATCAACGATGCTCTACCGGAAAGCGTTGATAGTCCTGAGGATATTGAGAACGTAATCTCAATACTTCAAAATCTTGAAATTGACATCCTCGACCCAGGAGATGTTGAAAGCTATAAACAACGGCAGGAAGAAGCTGAAGAGGAGCAAACGAAGACGTCTCAGCACGACATACTAGATGATCCTGTCCGAATGTATCTTAAGCAAATGGGACAAGTTCCCTTGCTTACCCGTGAACAGGAAGTCGAGATTTCCAAGAGAATCGAAAACTCAGAGCTCAAGGCACAAAAAGCCCTCTTCTCTATTGGAATAACTGGCAGTTTTCAAATTGCGCTGGCCCAAAAACTCCTGAATCGTGAAGAACGCTTTGATCGTATCGTTATCGACAAAAAAGTTGAAAATCGCGAAGTGTATTTTAATGCACTGCCCAAATTACTCGAGTCCAGTGTTCGTGGGGTGGAAAACGCGAACAAAGCCTGGGACGAAATGCAGATTACCAAAGATGAAGCCACCCATAAGCGAGCCAAAGCTAGGTTCAAGCGGAATGAAACAACCCTTCGAACCAACTTCCCTAAGTTTTTCTTCAAGCTGAAGGTCTTCGAGGATTATCTGGAGCAGCTATCGCCTACTTTGACTCAAATCCAGGACATCTTTAAAAAACTGGATCTAGCAACAAAACCTAAGACAAAGAAACATAGCCTCATCGATAAAAAAGCGTTGAAGGCAAACCTCAAGAAAATCCATCTTGAAAACAGGGTCGATCCGGAAGAGCTCCTCGAACTCATTAGAGAAGTGCGCAAACATATGCGCGACGCCCACAAAGCCAAAACGGAAATGGTCGAAGCCAATCTCCGTCTCGTCATCAGTATTGCCAAAAAATACACGAACAGAGGCCTTTCCTTCCTTGATCTCATACAAGAAGGAAACATGGGGTTGATGAAAGCTGTTGAGAAATTTGAATACCGTCGTGGTTATAAGTTCTCTACCTACGCTACATGGTGGATTCGTCAGGCAATCACCCGTTCCATTGCAGATCAGGCGCGAACTATCCGTATTCCGGTTCACATGATCGAGACACTGAATAAAGTAATGCAAGTGCAGAAGCAGCTTCTTCAGGAATATGGACACGAACCAACACCGGAAGAAGTTGCTGAAGAAATGCAACTACCAGTTGAACGAGTCCAAGCCATCATGAAGATGGCTCAGCAACCAATCAGTTTGCAAAGCCCAGTTGGAGATGGTGATGACACCAACTTCGGAGACTTCATCGAAGATAAAGGGGCTGAGAATCCATACGATATGACCGCTTTCAGTCTCTTGAGAGAAAAAATCATCGATGTTCTTGATAGCTTAACAGAGCGTGAACGACGTGTCCTCTCTTTAAGATTTGGTTTGGTCGACGGATATAGCCGCACATTGGAAGAAGTCGGAAAACAATTCCAGGTGACCCGCGAACGTATCCGACAGATTGAAGCTAAAGCTCTGCGTAAAATGCGTCATCCAACTCGAATCCGTCAGCTTTATGGATTTTTTGAAGGTGAACAAAATGACAATGCGCAGAGTATGCTGAAAAAAGTCGTTCGAAATTGACAAAATAAGCCAGCTTGATCCGGACGTTTCCAACTTTACACATAGACTAAAAGAATTATCGTTTCATTCATGACAACAGCTCATCTCTCAACCCTCGGATTCCTACAAAGTCTTGGCTGGACCGAGGTTGTCGTAGTTCTTTTCCTCATCCTTCTGCTCTTTGGCGCAAAACGACTGCCAGAACTTGCACGAGGTTTTGGGAAATCGATTAAGGAGTTTAAGAAAGCAACCAGCAATATTGAAGACGATATCCGCGGCGCCATTGAGGACGAACCTCAGACGCCGCCAAAGCAGACCAATAGCGTACCATCTCAAGAAGAAGAGCCCCCCAAACCGACCCATATTGAAAAGACTCCGGAATGATAATTTCGGCGCGTTTTACGGCAACCAACTCCTCTTCCATTCGTCAGATATCTGACAAACGTGAACGGCAAGTTCTACGATCACTCACCTTGTACCTCGAAAAGAACCCCTCAGAATCTTTTTGACATCTTCCAATTGTAAAAATTGTATCTAGCTGTTCTTCCTAAAACCTTTATCTTCAAAGCATAATAATATGTGGCGCAATCTCCTAGGAGTATTCTCAAACGACATTGGTATTGATCTCGGGACGGCCAACACTCTCGTTTATACAAAAGATAACGGGATCGTCTTGAGAGAGCCCAGCGTCGTTGCCATTCACACCGGTACCCGAAAAGTATTCAAAGTCGGTGACGAGGCAAAAAAAATGCTTGGTCGAACCCCTGCTGATATAACGGCTATCCGTCCCATGAAAGATGGTGTGATCGCCGATTTTGATATCACAGAAGCCATGCTGCGCTATTTCATCAAAAAGGTGCAGAACAATTCAAAATTTGTCAGCCCCAGAGTCGTCATTGCCATTCCCTCTGGAATCACAGAAGTTGAAAAAAGAGCTGTAAAAGATTCGGCGACACATGCCGGAGCCCGAGATGTCTACTTACTGGATGAACCCAGAGCTGCAGCGATTGGAGTCGGACTTCCCGTTGAAGAACCTGCTGCAAATATGATCGTAGACATCGGCGGTGGAACAACCGAAGTGGCTATTATCTCGTTAGGAGGTGTTGTTTTTTCCAAAAGTATTCGTGTCGGAGGAGATGAACTCGATGCAGCCATCATGGCTTACATGAAACGAGCTTACAACCTTCTCATCGGAGAACGCACAGCTGAAGAAATCAAATTGAAGATTGGTTCAGCCCATGAGCTGGAAGAAGAACTTTCCCTCGAAGTAAAAGGTCGAGATTCTGTCGCTGGATTGCCGAAGACCATACATGTCTCTTCTCAAGAAATAAGAGATGCGTTAAGTGGCACTGTAAATTTAATCGTAGAAGCAGTCCGCAATACCCTCGAAAGATGTCCGCCTGAACTTTCCGCCGATCTTGTAGATAGAGGTTTTGTCCTAGCAGGAGGAGGTGCACTGCTTCGAGGAATCGATCATCTTCTTAGCGAAAAAACAGGGCTGCCTGTGATCATCGCCGACGATCCACTCTCTGCCGTAGCTAATGGCACAGGGATTTACCTCGAAGTCGGAAACTGGTAAGCAAGAACTCGGGGAAAATTAAGTGATTGGGACTTTAGCTCTAGTCTTTTGCCATGATTGATTCCATGCTCTTCCCGTTTTGTTTCTGAAACGACTGATTTACGCCAAACCCATCGCAACCCTGGGCTTTATTCTCTTGGGATGGTTGGTCTTGCCAACGTTGTTCAAGACGTTGATTCGAGTCAGTTTTTACGAATTCCAGGCCCCGGTATTATTAGCTCCTTCTTACATTCGCGATCTTCAAATATTTTGGAGTTCCAGACTTCATTCTAAAAAAGAACTCTTTCAAGCAGGACGTGATATCGCACGGCTCAATGCTTCCTATGAGCTCAGCATTCAGGAGATGGAATCCCTGAGGAATGAAATTCAACGAATGGAGCGGCTCTTGGAGCTCCCAGAGCAAACAACATATAAGCACGAAGTTGCACGGGTTGCTTTGAGAGATACACCCGCTTGGTGGCAGCATATTATTATTCGCAAAGGACGGAAACACGGGGTCATCGAAGGATTGCCTGTAGTCTTTTTGGGTGGAGTTGTCGGCAAAGTGAGGGAAGTAAGAGCCTATACGTCTGTCGTCGACCTGGTGAGCAGTAATCATTTCCGTGTGGCCGCCCAATTTGTAGGAGATTCCCGCCCAATCAGTTATCAAGGCACAGCCAATCCCCCGTTTTCTGATCCACTGGGGGAAATCAACTACATCCCAACAGATTTATCCTTGCAGCCAGGTGAATCACTAACAGTGGTCACATCCGGCTTGGGAGGAGTTTTTCCTCCTGGATTGGTCATTGGAAGAGTCAACGCCTTAGCTGCCAATCCCGATGGACTCTTTCAAACAAGCATCGTATTACTGGATAAAAGACTAAGTAGCATCTCTGAAGTTGCTGTGCTTATTCCCATAACTGAAGATATCCCATGAGGTCTGATTTTCGATGGTTAATCGTCACAGGAGGGAATTTTATTCTAATCCTCCTGACGACTCAGCTAAACCACTACCTCTCGGGCCTGTCCCTCTATCTGTTTTTACTGGGGCTTCCTATTTCATTTGCGGGTCTTTCTCTCTCATTACGAAACGGGATCATCTCAACGGCCATTACAGGACTGCTAATTGATGCCATCACACCGTTACCCTACGGATTACATTTTGTTCTCTGCCTGACCTCCTTTACGATAATTTATGTTATCCGATCCAGAATTCCTAGCAAAGAAAATGTCACAACGATTATAGTGACCCTGCTAACGAACCTCTTTCTATTTTTCGCTGTTACCTGCTATGTCTATCTCACGGGCTTCAATTCCAGCTTCTCACCCCTTCATATCGTCTCCGACCTCATAGCTTCACAAATAGTTCTTCTTTTGATTACTCATTGGTTTTTTGCCTTTCAACCAGCCTTACTCAAAATATGTGGGTTTAACCCAACTGGAGTGGCATCAAGATGAGCCCCAGACAGTATCAGATTCAAAAGCCCCGCCTCGTCTTTTTTTACCTCTTTATTGGTATTATTCTGATCTTTCTGTTCTGTGGGCTTGCTTATCGTCAACTCATCAAAAGCGATGCCTACAGCAAACGTGAGTTACTGCAAAGCCATCGTCGCATTCTAAAACCGGGACCTAGAGGTAATATTTTTGACCGTGAAGGACGTCTTCTCGTAGGGAATCGCCCTCGGTTTGCGGCTGTCATGTATCTATCTGAAAATCGTATCCGTCGAGAGTTTCGAAAAGAATACATCAACGTTGTCCGAAATAATAGGGAACAAAAGACTGAAAAACCAGGAACCGAACTTGAGCGAGATGCGAGAGCCAACGTCATCCAACGTTATCTCGCTCAAATAAATTCGATCCTCGGACGAAATGATGAAATTAAACCGAAGGAGCTGAATCGTCACTTTATCCAAAAACCACTCCTTCCCTACTTTATCATAAACGATCTCACTGTCGAAGAATTTGCCCACTTGACAGAACAAATTCCCGTCGAATCTCCTATTCAAATTTACAGCTCCAGCACTCGAGATTACCCCTATGGTAGTGCTTTAGCACATACACTTGGTTACGTCATTACCTCAAAGGATATCCCTGAAGACAACCTTCCTGGAAACGAATTCAGAACCTTTAACACCAAAGGCAGTTATGGAAAGGACGGACTTGAACTTCAATACGATACCAGTCTCCAAGGGAAAACAGGAAGTGAGATATGGGTCGTAGATCAAAGAGGGTTTGAAGTGGATCGGGTCCAGAATGAGCCTCCGAAGAAAGGCCAGGACATGATAACCAGTATTGATATAGATCTACAAATTGCGGGAGAAGACGCTTATGGAGATAGGCAAGGAGCCCTTATTGCATTGGATGTCGAAACCGGAGAAATTCTCGCGATTATCAGCAAGCCAGACTACGATCTCAACCAACTTACCCCTTTCATCAGTCACAAAGTATTCAATCAAATTGAGGAGGACGGAGCCTGGATCAACCGTGCTACCCAAGGGCTATATCCTCCGGGGTCACCCTTCAAACTCATCACTAGCCTGGCCGGCCTTCGGAACGGTTCCATAACGGAAGAAACCACCTCCTTCTGCACCGGCTATTTCAAACTGGGACGGAGTAATAAACCCTGTTGGAATCATTCTGGGCATGGAGAATTGGATCTTCGAGAAGCTATACGCTTAAGCTGTAATGTTTTTTTTTACGAACACTCTCTTGAAATTGGGCCCGATCTCATCAGTGACGAAGCCAAATTTTTCGGGTTCGATCAACCCACAGGAATAGAACTTCCCTATGAGGCGTCCCGTATGATTGTTCCCAGTCCGAAGTGGAAAAAGGAACGCCAAAATATCTCCTGGGTCGGCGGTGACACCACCAATATGTCAATTGGCCAAGGCTTCTTACAAATGACACCACTACAGATGGCTTGCTTTACCGCCAGTTTGGCCAGGGGCGAAACCCGAACAACCCCCACCCTGATCAAAGCACCCCATGGCCAAAAATCTTTCTTTAAAGACAATCAACCAATCGGCTTACCTGCAGCTGATATCGATCTCATTTATGAAGGGATGGAAAGAGCCAGCCAAGCAGGCGG
>CAXMUM010000018.1:0-17449 GCA_964196585.1 uncultured Opitutaceae bacterium | reverse complement strand
GGAAGCTTCCTTGCCTCTCCCTCAGCTCCAAAAGAACAATTAAAGGATCATCGACATGAGGCTGAAGCCTCTACGACTTGGACCTGCTCCATGCACCCGCAAATTCAGCAGCCCAACCCAGGGAAATGTCCCATCTGTGGCATGGATCTTATCCCTCTGACGCAAAATGATGAAGATGAGAATCCTCGTAGTTTGACTCTCTCTGAAACGGCAAAAGCTCTGGCCCGAATCGAGACTTCTACGGTCGAACGTAAATTCCCAGAAATGGAAATTCGACTGAGTGGGAAAATGAGTTACGATGAAACTCGGCTCAGAGCTATCACAGCTCGCTTTCCCGCCAGGATTGATCGACTCTTCGTCAACTATACCGGAATTCCCGTCAACAAAGGGGAACACCTGGCTGAAGTGTATAGTCCCGAGCTCTTAACTGCCCAAAGTGAACTGCTTTTCTCTATCAAGCATGACCCACAGGGAATCATTGCCGAGGCCGCTAGACGAAAGTTGCTGCTCTGGGACCTCCTTCCAGAACAAATTGAAGCAATCGAGAAGCGCGGAGCCGCCCAAGATCAACTCGAGCTCAGAGCCCCACTCGGTGGCATTGTCGTTGAAAAACATATAAAGGAAGGTGATTATGTGCAAACAGGGCAGCCGCTCTTCAAAATTGCCGACCTGAGTCATCTCTGGCTTTCCCTCGATGCCTATGAATCAGAGATCACCTGGCTTCGTTACGGCCAAAAGTTTCCTTTGAGGCGGAAACCTATGCAGGTGAACTCTTCGAGGGTCGTATCGTTTTCATTGACCCAATGCTCAATGAAAAAACAAGAACCGTAAAAGTTCGTGTTGACGTCAAAAACGAAGATAGCCGACTAAAGCCAGGGATGCTGGTCAATGCAACCGTGTATTCAAAAATTTCAGACGGAGGAAAAGTCTTTTCGCCTGAATTTGCCGGGAAATGGATCTGTCCTATGCATCCAGAAATCATCAGCGATGCTTCTGAAAGTTGCACGCTATGCGGAATGCCCTTAGTGCCGGTAGAAGACCTTGGTTACATCGCCAATACAGAAGCCACAGCACCCCTCGTCATTCCAAGTTCTGCCGTCCTAAGAACCGGGAAGCGCGCAGTCGTCTATGTCGAAACCCCTGACACAGACAGACCCACCTACGAAGGAAGAGTGATCAAGATTGGTTCCCGTGCAGGCAATGAGTTTATCGTCATAGACGGACTTAGCGAAGGAGAACGAGTTGTGACAAACGGAGCCTTCAAACTCGATAGCTCTCTACAGATTCAAGCCAAGCCAAGCATGATGAACCCGGAGAAGTCGCCAGCATCCTCTGAGCCCTCTCACAAAACCCATTCCAACACACCTGAAGAGACCACTTTACCCGAGACCTTCAAACTCGAAATCGACTCCCTCCTAAGCCACTACTTCGCTATTCAACAAGCCCTTAGCAACGACGAGTTACCTGCCGCCAATGAAAGTGCAGGGGCATTCCTCACCGCTTTCCATGAAATTCCAAAGAACCCTTCATCCAAGCTGAAGACAATTCACGAACAGCTTCATCCAGCGGCAAACGCCATCGCCGAAGCCCAGGATCTAAAGCAAGCGCGAGGTATGCACTTTGAAAGCCTGACCAAAGGAATGATTCAACTCATTGAGCAGTTTGGAACAGGAGAGAACCAAAACGTCTACCTCATGCATTGCCCAATGGCCCTGGATAATGAAGGCGCAGACTGGCTGCAAAAAGACCCCGAGCTGCGAAACCCCTACTTTGGATCAATGATGCTGCGCTGCGGATCGACTCAGAATGTCTTTACCACGAAAGATTCGAAATGATTAACAAACTCATTCGATTCTGCCTGGAGAACAAGCTCGTCGTCCTTTTGGCGGCAATTTTTCTAATTGGTTGGGGTGTTGTTGTGGCACCCTTCGACTGGGAAAACGACTGGCTTCCCCGTGACCCTGTCCCCGTTGATGCGATTCCAGACATCGGTGAAAACCAACAAATCGTTTTCACCTCCTGGGCTGGTCGCTCACCTCAAGACATCGAAGATCAAGTCACCTATCCGTTAACCACTGCTCTGCTCGGGTTACCCGAGGTAAAGACGATCCGGAGCTACTCGATGTTTGGCTTCTCCTCTATCTACATTATCTTCAATGAAGAAGCAGAGTTCTACTGGACCCGAAGCCGTATACTCGAAAAATTGAACAGCCTTCCGGCCGATACATTGCCAAATGAAGTGACCCCTTCTTTGGGGCCCGACGCAACCGCATTGGGGCAGGTTTTCTGGTACACTCTTGAAGGGCACGACTTGGAAGGAAATCCTGTTGGAGGTTGGAATCTGCAAGAACTCCGCAGTATTCAGGATTGGTACACACGCTATGGATTACAGGGTGTGGAAGGCGTGGCCGAGGTGGCCTCCATCGGTGGCTACGTTAAGGAATACCAAATCGATGTGAACCCCGGTGCTATGCGAGCTTATGGCATTTCGCTACACGAAATTTTTGAAGCTGTACGCAACAGCAATGTCGATGTAGGCGCCCGAACCATTGAATTAAACAAGGCAGAATACATCGTGCGCGGCCTTGGCTATATTAAAAATCTGCAAGACCTGAGAGACACGGTTGTAGCGGTTCACGACAATGTTCCGGTTACTCTGGAGCAAATCGCCGAGATCGAGCTTGGACCGGCCCTCCGACGAGGGGCGTTGGATAAAGAAGGGGCTGAGGCAGTTGGCGGTGTCGTGGTTACTCGATTTGGAGAAAACCCGCTGGAAGTCATCAAAAGAGTTAAGGCAAAAATAAGTGAACTTTCACCCGGATTACCCCAAAAAACCCTACAAGATGGAACGATCAGCAAGGTAACCATTGTTCCCTTCTATGACCGTAGTGGCTTAATTGATGAAACTCTGGGAACGCTGGAAACAGCAGTGCGTCAACAGATCCTTGTCACCATCATTGTTGTCATTCTCATGGTGCTGCATCTTCGCAGTTCACTACTGATATCCAGCGTCTTGCCATTGGCAGTCCTCTTCACCTTCATCGGAATGAAACTGTTCAAGGTGGATGCCAATATCGTAGCGCTTTCCGGTATTGCTATTGCCATTGGAACTATTGTGGACATCGGAATTGTCCTATCCGAAAACATTCTCCGACATACTGAAAAAGCAGACCCAGGAGAAAACCGACTCGAGGTTGTCCATCGCGCTTGTAGTGAAGTAGGAGGGGCTGTCGTGACTGCCGTTCTCACGACTGTTGTCAGCTTCCTTCCTGTCTTCACGATGGAGGCTGCAGAAGGTAAACTTTTCAGACCCCTTGCTTACACCAAGACATTTGCCCTGATCGCTTCGATCCTCATCGCACTCACCTTAATTCCCCCTCTCGCCCACTGGCTCATCTCAGGTAAATTCAAATCTCTGTGGATAAAGCGAAGCTTCTGGAGCATCCTACTTGTCCTGGGGTTTATTCTTCCAGTCCTTGTTGAATGGATACCATGGTGGACAGGCGGCCTCATGATCTTGATCAGCGCCTTCCACCTCACCTCTCATCGTATTCCTCAAAAATTTCGGCAAACAATCAACGTCAGTTTTAATTTCTTCATTGCCATCATCGTCGCCATTCTTCTGGCCAATGACTGGGCTCCCCTTGGACCAGAAGCCGGAATCTTCAATATTCTCTTTGTGATTATTATCATTGGCGGTCTCCTCGGGATCTTCTTTCTTTTTATTCGGATATACCCCTTCCTCCTAGGCCACGTCCTTAGACATAAATTGGCTTTTCTGACAGGAGCCGCCTTTATCACCCTCTTCGGATTCACTATCTGGCTTGGCTTTGGAAATGTCTTTCGCTGGACTCCTCAGTGGCTACAAAAAACGAAAGCATGGAGCGTCGCCTACCACGCCCTTCCTGGTCTGGGAAAAGAGTTTATGCCTTCACTGGATGAAGGCTCTTTCCTTTTCATGCCCACTACCATGCCTCACGCCTCTATTGGCGAAGCTTTGGATATCCTGCAACTTCAGGACCAGGCGATTCGAACCATTCCAGAGATAGATCAAGTCGTGGGAAAAATTGGCCGGATCGACTCACCCCTAGACCCAGCTCCGATCTCGATGATTGAAACAATCATCTCCTATAAATCTGAATACATTCAGACAGAGGATGGCTCCCCTATCCATTTCGCCTATGATGAGAAAATCGATTCCTTTGTCCGTAATGATCAAGGCAAACTCATTCCGGACGAAAGCGGAAAGCCCTTCCGCCAATGGCGCGACAAGATCAAAAACTCAGATGACATCTGGGATGAAATCGTCAGAGCCGCTCAAGTCCCTGGAACAACGTCCGCGCCCAAACTACAGCCCATTGCGGCACGCATCGTCATGCTGCAAAGCGGTATGCGGGCTCCCATGGGTCTAAAAGTGTATGGCCCCGATCTTGAAACAATTGAAAAAGTCGCTCTCGACATGGAGCGACACCTCAAAAAAGTTCCCTCCATTCAACCAACAGCTGTTTTTGCCGATCGAGTCGTCGGGAAACCCTATCTCGAGATCGAAATTGATCGCAAAGCGATTGCGCGCTACGGCATCAGTATTCGCAGTGTTCAAAACGTAATCGAAGTTGCTATCGGAGGCCGTCGTATTACCAATACCATCGAAGGACGGGAACGCTACCCTGTCCGCGTCCGCTATCAACGTGAGCTGAGAGATGATATCGAAGAGATTGAAGGTATTCTTGTCGCCGCAAGCGATGGGACCCAGATCCCTATCCGTCAATTGTCCAAAATCAACTATGTTCGCGGACCCCAAATGATCAAAAGCGAAGATACCTTTTTGGTAGCGTATGTCATCTTCGACAAACGCCCGGGTTACGCTGAAGTCGAGGTCGTGGAACAAGCCCAGGATTATTTGAAGACTCACATCGCCAGCGGTGAGCTGAATATCCCTGCAGGCGTCAGTTACAAATTCACCGGGAGTTATGAAAATCAAGTAAGAGCCGAGAAGAAACTCCGCGTGGTTCTACCTGTCGCCCTTTTCGCTATTTTCCTTATACTCTATTTTCAATTTAAGAGAGTCTCCACAACAGCCGTGGTCTTTTCAGGGGTTTTCTTTGCTTGGTCAGGTGGCTTCATACTTATCTGGTTTTTTGGACAAAGCTGGTTCATGAATTTTTCCCTCTTTGGAAACAATCTCCGTGATCTTTTCCAAATGGGACCGATCAATCTAAGCGTGGCTGTCTGGGTCGGTTTTCTCGCTCTCTTCGGCATCGCCACTGACAACGGAGTGATCCTCTGTACCTATCTTCAACAGCGCTTCAACGAAATAAATCCGCAGACGACCACTGCCATCCATCAATGTACGGTGGAAGCTGCTCAACGACGTGTTCGACCTGCCATGATGACCACCGCTACCACTATTCTCGCTCTGCTTCCTGTGATCACTTCAACCGGACGAGGCTCCGACGTCATGGTCCCCATGGCCATCCCCACTTTTGGAGGAATGCTCCTGGCCATGATCACCCTCTTTGTTGTCCCCGTGCTTTACAGCCTAATCGCTGAGATTCGACTCTTTAAGACAATCAAATGATGCATCTGGCTACTCAGGTTATCTAGTCCAGATACCATATAATAATATGACGAAAGTAACCTGAACCCATAAACACAAATGCCAATGCAAGTAAGAGAATTCCTAGATACACCTGCATGGTCGCTCTCTTTCTACGAGGAGAACCTTCTGGCGGAGGTTTTAAAAGAGAATATATCGAAAGCACCAATACTAAAGGCAGTCCTACAAATAGGACAATCGTGGTAAAATCATAGGTCCACATCCAAAAGCCTGGGATGTACTTAGGGTCATCATTTGAAGGCTGTGGCCAATGACCAAGATGATAGCGCCCGGCTAACCATGTCGCATAAAATGACGCAACCAACACAAACGGATAAATGATCAGTAAATTTTCTTTATGTATCTTCATTCCGTGAACTCTTAAGGCTTAATTTTATCAACTTTTTCGGAACTTCTGAACGAACCAATTTCTGCTTAGGTGAGGCATTCTCACTCTCCATTTTTGAAATCTTTGCGTTCAGTCTCTCAAGCTCTACAGACTCCCTATTCCCATTTTTAGTCATCGAAATGATGATGACTAAGCACAATATGCTTAATACCAAAAGAATAGATATGCTGGGTTTTCGATTCATAAAGTCCCTTCTAACGATTCAACTTCAATATGTCGAATGCCACCAAGAATAACCTACCTTGTCAAACGAAGAGGATCAATGGAAAGAATCAGAAATACCTCAAAATCATACCCTGGAAATTCGATGTAATACAATCGACAAATTCCATGCGTATCGTAAGGTTAAAAAGATGCTTTCAGTAGATCTATTAGATGCCTCAGAGATTGATCGTGCGGTCGATATTTTTCATCGTGATGGGTTTGTCGCCATTAAGGACGCACTCTCACCCGACCAACTCGCCAGAGCACAGGCAGCCAGCCAAAAAGTGGTCCAGGAGCAATTGGATGCGACCGCTTTGGAAGAGGCGAACCGTGGGTATGCACGCTATTCTTTTGGCTCACAGATTCATCATCCAGAATGGGCGATGCTGATTGATCTACCAACGACATTGCCCATTGTCGAAAAGATCCTCAGCAAGGATCTGATCTGTTTTGGTGGCGGTGGCGACTATTCCATTCCAGGCGCAAAGATTCAGCGACTACATTCTGATGTGAGTGAATTTCTAAACGATCCAAAACAGAAGGTAACCTTCCAGGACTTGCCGACTTTCTTTGTGGTCATCAATTTTCTTATGTGCGATTTTACGGTGGATAACGGTGCGATTCGCTTTATCCCCTGCACACACCGTTCTCGTGGCGCACCACCATCACTTGAAGATGAACCGGAATGGATGCAGAACAATCATACCTGTGCTCCAGCAGGAACGGCTATCATTCGCGACGTGCGCTGCTGGCACGGAGGCACTGCCAATCATTCGGATCATCCTCGCGTGATGACCAGTATCGGTTACTTCGCTCATTGGTATAACCGCAATGAGGTACCCACTGAAAAGATGCCAATGCCAATATACTCCAGTTTGAGTGAACGTGCCCAACATCTATCTCGCCGCATCGTTGAGAGAACTGGTTAATTAACTATTCCAAGGGGAAGAGAATGCAGACCCAAAACTACCAACCGTTGGCTCTATTAAAGGTTTTCTCAATAAAGCCCCGCTGTCTTAAAAATTCTCCGGAACCGCGGCAGCACAGGTTGCCGGAGAACCATCGGCCTCCACAAAGACTTCATTATATTCCGCGGCAGGGATAACAGGGTTATCAACTGCACGATAATGAAACTGCAGGGCTCTACGACGAGAGGGAGAAGAATTGACAGGAGTCCAATGAGGCAGATTCCCATGAAAGAACAGAGCGCCACCAGCTTTTACAGGGACAGGCAACATCCCTTCAGAATCAAAGCGCCCTTTCTCGATCTCACAGTCCGTCGTTAGCACATGCTTTAAGGGGCCCTTTTTATGCCCACCGGGAAGGACATGCATACAGCCGTTTTCGATCTTCGCATCATCCAATGCGATCCAGATACCGATAGTGCCATTTGGATCCTTAGTGGAAAAATAAGCATTATCCTGATGCCAGGGTTTTTCACTGCCAATAAGGGGAGGTTTAACCAACGCCATACTCTGGTAAAGCTCCGCTCCTTGTGGGAAGAGAGAATCAACAACCGAAAAAATCCCTTTATGAGCTTCGACCATCTTCTGGTAGTAAGCTGATTCTTCCTCAAACCACATGAACTTTCGGACCTTCAGCTCCAGTTCATCAGCCGACAATCTCTCCTGATTGCACCCTGACTCAAGCTGGAAAAAAGAGCGGTTTTCTTTCATTTTGTAGGAAGGGCCAGAATGGTTATTCTTTCCCATAGGCCTTCCCCCGTTCCACTCACCACTTTCAGCATCAGTGAACGGTCTTTCTAGTAAAGCCCTGAGCTCAGCCCTGGAATCCGCAACCTCGTCGGGGTTTAAGACACCCTCAAAGGCTAGGTAACCGAACTCTCTGTATTGCTCCTTCTGAGCATCAGTCAGTTTTTCTCCAGTCAGTTTGGGCAGATTACTACTCTTCATTATTAGATTACCTTAACATGTTTTCCCGATTTTGGAAATGGACAATCAATTCATATTTTTGTGTAATCCGATCATGCCAGAAAAGCTCAGTCAGGACTTCAAGCACCTCCAACGCCATTCTTCTGTAAAATTTAACAACCAACCAGTCATCTATTCCTGTGAGAAAAACTGGACGTGGAATCCGCCAGCTCTTTCGGACTTTGATATCTGGTGCGTGATGAAGGGGGATGGCACACTCCGTCTCAAAGAAAATACTATCAATCTAAGAGAGGGAACCTGTTTCATCTTTCGGCCAGGCGATAAACCTCATGGGCAACACAATCCTGCAAACCCACTCGAGGTATTTGCCCTTCACTTTGAGCTATCCGATCACGACAGATCACCCATCATTCCTCCAAACCAACTTTTCCCAATAGGAGCCATTCAAGTGGGAAACCATATTCTCTTAAGAACTCTTTGTAGAGAACTCACCTTTCTCTCGATGATTTCCGCCAGTCCCCTGAGTTCATTTCGTAGCGAGATGGCCTTTTGGCAACTGCTTGCACTTATGAAAGATACCCAAAGCGTGACGACTCTCTCCCGAGAAGGTATCAGGCGGGTCATTGAAGCGATTGAAGAGGATCCTCGCAGAAGCTGGACCGTCGCAGAAATGGCCAAAATGGCCGGCTATTCAAAACCACATTTTAACCGTCTCTTTAAAGCAGAAACAGGATCATCCGCCTTAAATTATGTCACCCGATATCGGATACACCATGCTTCCCGGCTCATTATGGAAAGCAGCCTTACCATCACAGAAATTGCGGAAAACCTTGGTTTTTGTGATGTCTATTTCTTCTCTCGACAATTCAAAAAAATCACCGGCTTCCCTCCAGGGAAGTTTCGTAGAAAATAGATAACAAAATAATTTCAGACAGGATTAACAAGATCTGATGAGTCTTAAAAATCCTGATGATCTTGTTAATCCTGTCTAAAAACCTATCCGCCGCCGCCACAGGCTGCTTCGGCACAGCGCAATCCATCCAGGGCAGCAGATACTATCCCTCCGGCATAACCGGCACCTTCCCCACAAGGGAAGAGCCGCCGAAGTTCAGGATGCTCCAGCGTATCCTCATCACGGGGAATACGTACCGGCGAACTCGTCCGTGTTTCAAATCCAATTAGACTCGCTTCATCCGTCAAATAACCCTGTGTTGATTTTCCGAACTGATGAAGCCCTCTTTGCATCCGGGAGGCGATAAACTCAGGCAAAAGTTCATGTAGCGGAGCACTGGTAATTCCTGGGAAATAACTCGTCTTCGGGAGATCCGCTGAAAGCTGATTTTTGAGAAAATCGGTCACCCTTTGGGCTGGAGCCATTTGTTTGCCTCCACCTTTTTCGGACGCCATTACTTCAAGGGTTTTCTGAAAAGCCAGACCAGCCAAAACGCCATGTTCATCTTGATAGGCTGCTGTATCTTCGGGCTCTACCGTCACAACTATTCCACTGTTGGCAAAGGGAGAGTCACGTCTCGCCAAAGACATCCCGTTCACAACAACCTCATCATTTTCGGTTGCCGCTGGGACAATAAACCCACCCGGACACATACAAAAGGAATGAACCCCACGATCATCAATTTTCGTTGCCAGTCGATAGCGAGCCGCCGGCAATAAAAGGGGCCGCTCCATCTCCTTTGGAAAGTGATACTGAATACTATCGATCAATGGTTGTGGGTGCTCAATTCGCACACCAACAGCAAACGGCTTCTGCTCCATCAATACTTTCTCCTTTTTGAGCAACTGATAGATGTCCCGAGCACTATGACCTGTAGCTAAAATAACAGCTTCACCCAAAAATTCACGACCATCCAAAGTCCCGACACCACATAATTTTCTACCTTCCTCACTTCGTAACAGTCGCCCTACCTTTGCACCAAAATGGACCTCCCCTCCAGCTCCCAGAATCGACCTTCGGATAGCTTTTACAACATTGGGTAACAGGTTTGATCCAATGTGGGGATGCGCATCGATGAGGATTCGACGGGGAGCACCATGCGCAACAAAGGTTTCATAGATCGTGCGGACTGGCCCCCTTTTTTTTGCCTGTGTGTACAACTTCCCATCCGAGAAAGTCCCAGCACCCCCTTCACCAAAACAGTAATTGGAATCTTCAATTACTCGTCCTTCCCGAAGAATGGGAGCCAAATCAAATCGGCGGCTTGAAACATCTTTTCCCCGTTCCAGGATAATCGGCTGAAACCCCAATTCGATTGCACGCAACGCCGCAAACATTCCAGCCGGACCACATCCGACAATGATGATCTTTTTTGCCCCCAACGGGACAGAAGGATACTCCGGTTGGTAGTCAGGTTCTGGTGGCAGAGGCCTCTGTAAACTCACCTCCAAACGAAGCTGCACCTTTATCTCCCGACGACGCGCATCGATGGAATGCTTGCACAAACGCATCTCTGTAATCTTCTGTTCTGAAACGTTCAGTTTCTTCGCTACCGCCTTTCGCCATGCAGATTCCTCTTCAGAAAGTTCCAAAGGGAGAATGATGTCTAAAGTATGAATCTGATCGGCAGCCATGAAGGAGTGAGTCGACTAAGAACAAGAACATTTCCAGCTATCGTCGAGATTCAAACAACAAATGCCTGGAACCTGCCTACAAAAGAGGGCGTCGATAGGACGCCCTTTCGTAAACTCAAAATTGATATTTTATTAAAGCTCTTTGACCACCTTAACGAATCCGTCCGGACCACCTCGCATATAACCAAGGCGACCAATTTCGTGACCCCCAGCATTGAGGACTACAATAGTTGGAAATCCTCTCACACCGTATTCTCCCATCAATTTTTGATTTTGCGATTTAATGTCGTCGCTCTGTTCTTTTTTCCTGGGAAAATCGAGTTTTACCAAAATCAGATTCTCCTCTGCGTATTCAATAAAAGCTTCTTTTGAAAAAATCTCGCCATCCAACTTAATGCACCAACCGCACCAATCTGAACCAGTGAAATCAACCAGAACCTTTTTATCCTGCGCTTTGGCCAATTGGAGAGCCTCGGCATAGTTTTCATGCCAGGCAACTTGACCAGCAGACATACCCCCTATCCAAAAGAGAGATAGACACAATAATACGATTTGTTTCAGTCCAGATGTTTTCATTTTCATTTGTTCAAGTAAGGTGTGTGAGCAGCTTAACAGCTTAACATTCCCTCGATTCGCCAGAAATTTCAACCTTCAAGGCATTTTAGATCTCTCTTTACTGAATTCTGCCTCGAGAGGCTTCAATCCTAAAGTGAGGTTCACTTAAGAAGCCTTACCTACCTTATTCTTTTTCTGCACAGAGCCTTTTCGCCGTTTCACACTGAATGGCAACTGTGAGACCAATCGACCAGCCGTGCAGGGTTTTGGTAAAAAGACATCCGCACCCATCTCCAAACTTGTCCGACGCGATTCTGCACTTCCCCACTCCGACAGAACAATCACGGGAATCTGACCTGTCAGAGAAGTTTCCTTCAAAATTTCCAATAGTCCAAACCCATCCACATCCGGCAACATGAGCTCGGTAACAATAAGATCTGGACGTCGAGTGATGGCCATATTCATCCCCTCACGTGCTGTCGCAGCGTACGCGACGGCAAAGCCAGATTTTTGCAAACCTTCACCCAGCTTGTTCCTATCTTCTATTTCATTATCTACGATGAGTATTTTTGGAGCTATCATTGGAGGATTATTTAGTATCGACCAGAGACTAAATCTGCAAAATTTTTATCCCCACTTTATCCAGGAAACAACCAAAACGACCAAAGTTGATCTCCCTCCGCCTCAATTGAAGGTTTGTCATAGAGGATTCTGCTCATAAAGATCTCCGTAATACATCCTTCCGTTTTCATCCAAATTTTCTTTTTGTCATCAAAACGTTCAGAGTCTCCAATCTGTTTTAAGAGGGTGACAACCTCCTTAAACTCCTTTTAGTTTGATGCACCATTTTCAGTTTTTGCTGATGATTCCGCGCAAAAATCTTTTTACTCTTCCCAATTCTATCAGTCTGTTTCGGCTCTTGCTCGCACCCGTGATGCTTTGGGCGGGCTATTTTGGCTATCCTCTTTCTGTCAAAATTATGTTCGGTATTGCCGTTGCCTCAGACTTACTTGATGGCATCCTTGCTCGTGCCTTGGAGCTTCGTACTGAATTGGGAGCCAAATTAGATACGATTGCCGATCTAGCGACATATCTGGCCCTTTATTTCTGTTTCTTCCTTCTGTGGCCTGATTTTGTCCGCAACGCCTATCCCTTTTTTGCAGCTGGCTTCACCATCTATGCCATCGCCTTTGGCTTCGCTTTGGTTAAGTTTGGACAGTTTCCCAGCTATCACTCTTTTGGTGGTAAACTCTCAGCCGTTTTAATGGCTCTTTCCATTCTCTGTTGGTTTTTCGGAGGACCTGGTTTTCCGTTTTTCATCGCAATCTCCATCGCACTCATCGCAGGAATCGAAGAAATAATCATCACCGCATTGCTTCCCCGTTTGCACACAAATGTCCCAACTTGTTGGCATGCCTACCGTATGCGAGTCTTGTATAAAGCAAGTGGCCTGTAAGGTAAACTACCCTCGCTTTCCAGAAGCATTTGGGACTCCTCAGACAGCTTCTAAGAGATCCAGGAAACAACTGATTCCCAATTAAGGTACATGTAGAGGGCGACACTTAATACCAAAGTCACCCACAGCCACCAACGAACCACCCGAACCCCATCACCCATGCGGACAAACTGGCTTCGTCTGGAACCCAATGGGATCGCTGCCGGTTGACTCAATGCACGAGCAAGAGGCAACCCAAGACGCATCGGGCCATTGATCGCCCATCCGTGCGCTTCTAGTATCTGGCTTAAGTCACGAGCCCGCAATTTAAGATACCCCATGATCATTGAAGGTAAAATAATGAACGTGAGAAAAATTACAGCCGTATAAAGAAAATACACCTTATCGATATTTGAAAGAGTAGACGATATAAACGCAAAGGAGGACGAAAGAGCTGCAATCGCAACGCCCCCTCCAGCCAGGAGACCACCTGCTCCACTACCAGTCGAGACCGCTTTTTTTCCGGCAGAGGGCTTTTGGTCCACCTTATTTCCAAATTGAGACATCCCAGACGAAACACCCGTTTGAATCGATTTCTCCCGACTCGATGTTATTTTTTCAATCTGAGAGGAAACCAGGCCTCCAAGTCGCTTAAAAGGAGCAAAGGCGGCCTCTCGCAGGCTAATGGCATGTTTTACAATAAGCATAACAGTCGCATCCCACTTATGTCCCTCACGATCAAAGAAAACTCCATTCTTACCAATAAACAAACGGCTGCCTGTTCCCGCGGTCACCGCTGCTGCTACTGTCCTTTTATCGGTAACCCCTGCCCGGGTTAATTCACAGTAAACCAAATAGACTCCTGAAAATTTTGCGATGGCACTATGTTTAGGGGGGTTATCGACATCCACGCATAACAACAATTCCCTGGAATCGATAAAGAGCCTCCCTGCTTGAAAGGTAGCCTCACCATCCAGATCAAATAGATGAGGGAACGATGTATAATTGTTAACAAAAGGGAAAAGAAAGCAGCTATAGCGTATCAGCTTTTCAACTTCAGCAATCGCTTGTATCTCGTCTGCAAGCTTTTGATCAATTTGAATCAATCTCAGTAACTCTTCGCGACAGTCGCTCTTCAGGATTTCTTCAATTCGATTAATGCCTAAAGGCTCAACCTCCATTCCCTCTTTATTTTCTGTCCACTTCCGGTAACCGGCAAAGGTATCCTTAATCCTTTTCCACTCATCTTCGGTGAGGGCTTCTTTCCCATCACCAAATATTCGCACAACAACCTTCTCTTTAAACTGCTGTAATGCTTTTCGATAGTAGGGATTGACCACCGCACCAAAAATAAGGCGCCCTTCTGGTAAAACCGACATCAGAGGCAACCCCGACAGAATTTGATCCAATTCTTCATCACTTGATGACGACAGCGTTTCCAACTGATCAGAAGACAAAGAAAATTTCTGGGAAGCCCGTTCATCAACACTAACAATTCTACATTGGGCAAAGAAAGTTTCTATCGGCTCTTCGATCGCATTGAAGGCTGAAAAAACTATCTCCGTCTCATCTCCAAAAGGTAAGAGATCCTCACTCAGTTCTTTATCTGCAATCGTTCTCCTCCAATTACGATAGCTCTCCAAAGTAGCAAAAAAATGAGCCACTCCCTCTTCAGTCACACCCTCAACTCCGCTACGGTCCACCTCTTTTCCGATCGTCTCCATCACATCCTGGACCACTGACTGAACCTCTGGATCCTCAGTGGAATCAACGGTAATAACGCCATCCCCATTTTGGCCAGAAGTCGCCAGGATAAAATCAGTTGCCAACGTATCATCCAGTTTGATGGTAGAGGATTCAGGTTTCCCCAGATTATTCAGAACTCTTTGCGCTGCCTGCAACAGTCGCTGTCCTTCATCATGGTCTGTATTAATCAGATCCAACTCCAGAGAATCTTCTCCGAGATGGAGCTTATCTGGACTCCGCAACATATTCAGAGTCCAATCGACCGCCGCTACAACCTCTTCCTGTCGAATTCTACCGTCATTGTCCGCGTCGATAAAACCCAAAGTTCCTTTGTCAAAGGTCAACCCTGTCGTGGGACAGCTCAGTGCCACCCATAATTTTGGGTCCAGATCGAGGACATGCTCCAGGTCTTTGCCTTCTTCCAGACATAATTGATCCATTCCTCCCGCTCGGAAAAACCGTGGTTTCGACCGGTTTGCGGCATTACTCGACTCATCATTCAAGGCCATGGTCAATATTGAGAAGATAATCCCGGCAATTAGACAAACTGAATTTTTCTAAGAAGGGCGTCTAAAAAGCAAAAATAGTGGTGGCAGAAAGCATTTTCTTCATTGTTTCTCCCTCATCTTTTGTTACCTTTTTAGGGTGGTCAGAATTCAAATCACATATAGACCACTTCGTTCATTCTAACCCAAAATAAAGATGAAAGCTAAATTACCTCTATTTGCCTTCGCCCTTACATCCCTTCTTTTCCTAGGCTGTGAAGACGAAGAGGCCTTGAAAGCAGAACAGGAACGCTTAGCTGCAGCTGAGGAGCAAGCAGCCCTTGAAGCCAACAAATCTGCTTTTCAGCAAGAACTCGAAGCTGCAGTTGCAGCCATCACCTCTTCTTTGGATAGCTTAAAAGAGAAAGCGGCTCCTCTCGGAGAAGAAGCCGCTACTGAATTCAAAGCTGCCATGGACAAACTCCAGGAATTAAAAGCTGACCTTGATGTCAAAGGTAGCGAATTGGCTGAGGCCACTAATGAGACTCTTGCTGACTTTAAGAGCTCACTCTCAGGACTCACTGAACAAAGCAAGGAATGGGCTTCCACTGCTCAAACCAAACTTGCCGAAGCTAAGGCAAATCTCTTGGAAGAAAAAACGGCTTCTGTCAGCAAAATTCAAGAACAGATAGCAAACGCCAAAACAAAGGCAAAATCGCTACACAGCGAAATAGCACACTTACAAAAAGAAATCGAAAAATCTGAAGCAGAAAAAGCTCAACTGAAGGAAGAGCTCGAAGAAGCTCAGAGACAACTCGAACAAGCTCAGAAAGAATTGGCAGAATAGTTCATCCATACTTCCTCTATTTTGAAACCGGTCATTTTCGATATGACCGGTTTTTTTGTAATCAAAATCTTATCACACAGTTCCCACAGCCACTTTCCCACAAACATTGCGACTCCATCACAGAAAATTTCCAAATAATCTTTTCTTTCATATAGATTTTCAGCACCTTTGCCTCAATCAATGAAAGAGTCACGCAATCCCCATCCCCATATTGATCCACGCCAACCCCGAGACAAAAGCTCGCCTCAGACCAACCCCCCAGTCTTTGCCTGGAAACCACCTCAAGGAGAAGTAACCATCCACATCTCTGGAACTCACCCTCCCGTCTACCAGACGGTCTCCGTGGGGGGCAAAGACGATTATACTCTTCTCGTCGCATCTGACTCCGAATTCAACAACCTCATCCTCAATATCTCAGAACTAAAGGATCCTGTTTTCCTTCCTGAAAAAGCGTTTGAAGTAGGATCCTATTGGTGGAAATGGACAGCCGGAGAAGCAACTTCTGAAACCTTCGAGTTTCAAGTTGAACAGGATGCCATCACCCTGGAAGTCCCAGATGTTGATCAATGGTTACAAAGATTTTCGGAAGCGCATCCTCGGATGCATATTCGGACGGAAGAAATTTCTGATTTTCAGAAATCTTTAGAATCAGATCGCAAGGAGGAATTGTCTCTTCTGATCGATGAAGCTGATTCTTTATTCGAACAACCTCATGAATATGCAGAGCCAGAGTTTCTGCCTGACAGGAATGTCGATTATGCAAGATTTTGGAAAATTTGGTATCCCACCATGTGGGGAACCCGTCGCTTCGTAAAAGGCGCCGAAGTGCTAGGGCTGGCATACCTGGCTACCGGAAATGAAGGTTATGGCCGAGCAGCCTGCCAACGTATTCTAAGTGTCTGCAAGTGGGACCCTGAAGGATCCTCTTATTTGGGACACAACGACGAGGCGCATATGTCGACCCTATGGAATGGACCGATAGCCTGCGACTGGGTATGGAACCTCTTTTCGGAAGGAGAAAGGGCTTCAGTCATTGAGCAATACCGCAAGAGAGGGAAACTCACCTTCAACCATATGCATGATCAGGGTTGCTATGGGATCACTCGATTTGATTCCCATGCTGGACGAGAAATCGTCTTTCTCGCTCAACTAGCCATCGTCTTTCACCAGCATATTCCTGAAGCTCGGCAATGGCTTGAGTGGCTTCGTCCTGTTCTCTGCGGAATTTGGCCTGTATGGGCAGGTGACGATGGCGCCTGGGCAGAGGGCATATCCTATAGCAATCCCTATGTCTCCATTATGAGTCGGTTTGCGTCTATTCTAAAGAAAGGAACCGACATCGATCTCTACACCCGCCCTTTCTGGAAAAACTACCTCAAGTGGAAACAAGCAACCTTCCCTCCATATGCGGAATGGATGGGATTTGGTGACCACACCGAACGATGGGAGACTAGTTGGACAGTAAACGCCGATCTATCAGAGTTAATTGCCCGGGAAACAAATAGCCCCGAATTCCTTTCTTACGTATCTGAATTCCGCCGCGAAGCGCTCCTTTCGGAAAAGACTCCACCAGAGCGATCCATGGGAAGGGTAAATACAACCTTGTTTCTTGCTCCCAATCTCTCGGCTGAAGCTCATACAGAAACGACATCGACTAGCGAAACAAACATAAGTCAGGTCTTCCCGGCAGCGGG
>CAXMUM010000017.1:5012-17645 GCA_964196585.1 uncultured Opitutaceae bacterium | reverse complement strand
AAATAGGGTCTAATTGTGTAAACAATCTTTCCACAATTATTTGGGCAAACTAGTCTTATTAAGGAAATAGGCCAATGATTACGGTGTAATTAACAAAAAATAATCAGCCTCTGACAATCCAGTGGAAACCCTTTACAGAGGGATTGGCCGCAGGATTTTGCTCAATCCCTCCAATTGTTAGCGGGTCTGCCTAATAGTGGTCAGGGCGTGATGACCAAATCGCCTCCCTATCCTCTTCAAACCCCCTTCCTCGTCAAACCCCCTTCCTCGTCAAAATGGTACCCGGGGAGGGACTCGAACCCTCACCTATTTCTAGACCAGATCCTAAATCTGGCGTGTCTACCAATTTCACCACCCGGGCAGGTGTGAGGGAGAAAGATTCAGTCTCTCAACCGAGATGACAAGGTAAAATACGCTTATTTTTTACTGAGCTTTTCCCAAGTAATCCCCCACGTGTGCATACAGTTCCCTGTTTTGCTCCGTCTGTTCACATAAGTCTTCCGCCAATGCAATGCGGCCTTTTTCAAAGAGAAGCATCGTGCACGATCCTCCAAAACGAAACATCCCCTTTTCTGCTCCTTTCTCGACACTCTTTCCGACCTCGTAAGTCTGCTCGATGCTTCCAACGCAAGTCGCCCCAATCTCCAGACATAGGACCTGGCCAAAGCGGTCACTCTGCAAGAGAGTAAACATTCGCTTGTTTTCCAGAAGGTATCCCAAGTTGCGTCGCAAGGCAATGGGGTTAACAGAAAACAAAGATCCATTGATCAGCTTGGATTCCACAGGCACTCCGGCACAGGTAAAATGATACCGATGATAATCGACCGGGCATAAGCGGGAAATGACCATCGATCCATTCCTGTAACGCTCGGCAAGAGCATCGTCGCCCAACAATCTCTCTATATCAAAACGTTGCCCCTTTGCATACACGGCTTCGATTTTTGAAATATCCTGAAATCCCAAATGCCTCCCATCGGCCGGAAAGACCGCGACTTCAGGTCTCGGCGAAACGGGCCTAACCGAATCTTTTAAAGTGCGTACGAAAAATTCATTGAACGTCCGATAAGAGTCCGGTGCATCCGCAAACTCCGTAACGTCTAGTCCATATTGCGCAATAAAAGGCGCCACCATCGATTGGCTCCGAGGCCGGTCCATCCGCCATCCATAATAGTATGAAAAGAGGGATTGTTTTACGATAGCATGTAGCAATCCGCGCCCAACCCCCGTTTCATAAACCCATCGAAGCCATTTTTCGCCATAAACCGGTTCGGTTTCCTCTTCTCCGGTATAACGATTGAAAAATGTGATGGGTGTTGATTTCTGGGACACTGATCCAAGCGTTCTGGGATCAATCACCCCGAATCGCAACCCTTAAGAAATTCGTTTAAAATTATCAGGAAGTTTCCTTTGGAGGATTGGTCACACCATCTCCACTTTTTTTAGAATTTTTATCTGCATTTCCACAGCCGCCTTCACCCGAAGCACGCACGTGAGGGGATGCAAAATCATCAATACCTTTATAGGCGTAAGGATCCTCCCCAGCCACCATGACTATGTCACGATAGTCAGCCTGAGCTACCCCAATATTTGCATTAGCCTCAATCGAGCCATCAGGATTCTTATGGATCAATTGCCACGGCAGAAGCGACTCAGCACTCATATAGTGATTCACTAACGAACGACGGAAACCGGTCGAAGCTTTATTTGGCAATGACCGATGCAACAGGTAACCATTAAAGAATACAATGCTACCAGCTTTCACTTCCACCGGAACAGAATCTTCATCGGTATAGGGAAACTGATGAGACTCACCCGCACAGTCAAAACGGCGATCCTCATGCTGTCGCTGCGGCCAGAGAATCCCGTTGCGGTGAGATCCCGGGATAATCCAGAGACATCCGTTTTCCAACGTCGCATCATCCATCGCTATCCATCCTCCTGTAAGTGAACGATCCCGTGTCGGGATATAATATTCATCCTGATGCCAGGCCTGCCCTGGTTTTCCTGATGCTTTTATAAAAAGCATCGACTGCATGCATTTCACATTGGGTCCAATCGCATGAACCAGGGTATCCACCATCGCCTTTTGGGTAATTGTAGACTCCATTAACTCAGAAATTTTATGAGGAAAGTGGATGCATAAAAACTTGCTGATAACCTCTTCGTCGCTTTCTGAAACGTCGGAAGGTATCCACCCACGAATATCTCCTAGTTCTCCGCGGCAGATTCGAACCGTCTCCTGATTCAAGGCATCCACTTCTTCCGAAGAAAACGCATCTTCTATGACCAAAAATCCGTTTTCCTTATAAAAGTCTCCGCTCTGAGCTAAAGTAGAGGGGGTAAAATAGCCAGCCGGCCTTCCTCCGCCTTTAGGCCAACTTGAAAAGGCTGTTTGATAACGATCAAAGACTGAATCGGGGGCATTCACTGTTGCGGTAACCATAATTACCTATCTAATACCACATATTGAGAGCCCTGTCTATGGTCACGACAATCAAAAACATATCCACAATTGATCGGACGCGATATTCCCGACATATTTATTTTGGTGATGTCACTTACAACCCTGGTGGGAGCTGCGGCCCACGAGTTCAGCAAGACTATCAACTCGTCATCATCCATCAGGGGTCTGCCTCTTTTCTCATCGACAACTTCGAGTATGTGGTTCCATCAGGTCATCATACCTTACTCATCCCCGGACATTATGAGACGATCCAGTTTTCGACTGATAGCTATACTCGCCATACATGGACCTCTATCCATCCTAGTCTAGTTTCAGATGAATTCGCCAAACAAATAGCCACCCTCCCTAAAGTTATCTCAACGAAGGAGGAGCTAAACACACTTATCAGTCTCGGTCTCAATGACAACACACTACAATCCTTGAGGTCAGATACCTTTCTTGAGCAATTGGGTCTCTCTATCCTCCATTATTGCCTCATTGCAGAGCCCTTAACACCGGTTCCCCCCAATCCCTTACCCTTGGATATCTTAAGAACTCAACATATTATTGAAGAACAATTTCGTAAACCCCTCTCGGTCCCATCGCTGGCTCGACAGATTGGGGTTTCCCCAAATCACCTCATCAGAATTTTTAAAATCCATCTAAAAACGACTCCTTCTCGCTATTTATGGGATATCCGTATCCAACATGGCATCGAGCTACTCGTCAGAACAGGCCTGAGAATAAACGAAATTTCCGAACGTTCGGGCTTTCAAAATCCGTTTCATTTCTCACGCTTGGTGAAGAAACATACTGGTTATTCTCCACGACATCTCCGTCAACTCCGTTGGGGTACGCCATAAGAATTTCTACTGGACCAATGAAGGGATTGACCTCAAATAGGTGTCAGGCCCGAGTCAGCTTGCCTTTTGGGTAAATCCTCAGGATGTTTTTTCGCTAAAGACACCCGTATGCCTGCCAGAAAGAAACTTCTCCTCCTCGCCTTCGTCGCTCTACTCCTTTCGAGTTGTAAAGATAAGAGCATTACCGTCTACGAAGCTCCAAAAGATACGCCAAGCAAACACCAGCATGGTGAGGCATCAGCTCCCACACAGGAAAACGACCTCTCGTGGGAAAAACCTGAGACTTGGGAAGCCACCGCTCTCTCAAGTTTTCGCAAGGGTAGTTTCGCATTTACAAGCGCCGATGGACAGAAAATTGATATCTCCATCATCGCGTTCCCAGAAAAAGCGGGAGGCCTCTTGCAAAACATTAACCGATGGCGCGACCAACTCCATTTGCCCCCAATTTCTCAAGATCAACTATCGGACAATACGACTGCAATCAGTATAGCTGGTCAGCCCGCAACACAGGTCGAGATAGTAAGTGAAACTGCTATCATAGAGGGACAATTCAAATCTCGCATTATCGCAGCCATCCTATCCGAAAACCAACAGTCATGGTTTTTTAAGATGGTCGGCACTGATGCAGCTGTCTTATCACAAAAAAAGACCTTCATCTCCTTTCTCGCTTCCGTAAAAAAAGAGACCCCTCCCTCTTCTGAAGTCGCTCAAACACATCAGGAAATTGCCTATCAAAAGCCAACTGGCTGGAAAGAGCTTCCCCCAACTTCACCGAGGCATGCGAGTTTCCAGGTAAAGGAAGTCGGTGACATTTCTATTATCTCATTTCCAGGTGATGTCGGCGGAAACCTAGCAAACATCAACAGGTGGCGAGGTCAAATTGGACTTCCTCCGATCAGTAATGAAGATCTTGATACCACTACTGAAACAATAATGGTCGGTGACAATCCCGCTCTCATCGTCCACCTGGAAAACCAGGAAAGCATTCTTACCGCTATTATTACACAAGGGTCAAAAACTTGGTTTATCAAATTTCGCGGTCCTTCAGATGTCGTTGCCGATGAGAAAAAAACCTTTCTCCAATTCATTCAAACCATTCACTTTCACTCCTCTCAATAGGTGTCCCGTAGACCTTCCCTCTTTCTCGTTCAATGAAGCTTCTCCGATTCTTCTCTTCCCTTCAGCTCACAATCATCTGTCTCTCGATCAGCATGGTGTTGATTTTTATGGGAACACTCGATCAGGTTCATCTTGGGATCTATGGAGCTCTGGAAAAGTACTTCCGAAGTTTTGTTGTTTTCTGGTCTCTCCCCAACCTCGGCTGGGAAGTCCCTATCCTCCCCGGAGGTTACCTGGTTGGCTGCGTTCTTCTGGTGAACCTTTTAGCAGCCCATTTCAGCCGCTATAAACCAGGATGGAAAAAGCTGGGTATCACCCTCATCCATTTCGGCGTCGTCGTTTTGCTTGTTGGAGAACTCCTCAGCAGTCTCTTTCAAGAAGATTCTCAAATGTCTCTCGATGAAGGCGAAACTAAGTCTTATGCTCAATCTATCCATGAGACCGAGCTAGTCGTTATCAATACGACCGACCTCGATAAAGATATCGTATTGAGTGTCCCGGAAGCACGACTTGGAGACCTAGGAGTTATTCAACATCCAAGTATTCCATTTACCCTGGGAGTCGTAGCCTTCTATGAAAATGCAGATATTGCCCGCAGAACTCCAGAAACACCCTACTCGGAGCACAACGCTACCAATGGATTAGGAAAGGATCTTATCGCCTTTGAGAAGCCCAGGACCGGAAAGATTGATGAACGAAATCTGGTTACAGCATATGTCACAGTTAAGGCTAAAGAAGGACCATTAGATACTTGGATGGTCTGCAATGCATTTAATGAACCTCAACACTTTGACTACGAAGGACATCATTACGAAATCAGCCTTAGAGAAAAACGAGATTACTATCCCTTTAAAATTACACTCATAGATTTTACCCACGATCGTTATCCGGGGACCGATATTCCCAAAAACTTTGCCAGTCAAATTCGTTTGCAAGACACCACCTCAAACGAAGATCGCGAAACACGTATCTATATGAATCACCCCTTGCGTTACAAAGGTCTAACGTTCTTTCAAGCGAGCTTTGCCAACAACGACACGACCTCTATCCTCCAGGTTGTTCGCAACCCCAGTCGCCACCTCCCCTACATCGCTTCTACTCTGATTGCACTGGGGTTGACCTTTCAATTCTGCCTCCATCTTTTCGGATTCTTCAAACGGAGAAAAACATCCTAAATGAAAAACGCCCTTCTTTTCATACTTCTTTTTTTTACCACTATTTTTTCTCTTTTAGGAGAATCTGAAAAAGCAGGATTCGACTTCAAAGAGTTCGGGAAAATACCCGTTCTTCTAGATGGACGTATCAAACCAATCGATACTGTTGCCAGAACTTCTCTTCGACTCCTCCACGACAAACAGACGCTTCGAACCGAAGAAGGAAAACTCACCGCAATACAATGGCTCGCTGAGCTTCTTATCTCTCCCAATTCAGCCAATCAACAGAAAGTTTTTTCCATCCACGACCAGGAAGTCCTCGATTTACTCAAACTGGAGAAGACTAAAGAGCATAACTATTCTTTTTCACAGATAGAACCCTCCTTTGTCGAAATTGACCGTCAGGCGGACTTGACCAGACCCATTGAAGAACAAGACCGCTCCTACTTTCAAAAAAACCTTCTTAAGCTTCGTCACAGACTCATCCTTTACCAACGGCTGAAAAACAGCCTTCAATCCGAAGATTCCCCCGACTTCCAAAGAGAAGTCGAAATGTTCGCGCTTTCTATCGAAGGCGGATTGGAAGCCATTCAAAAAAGAGAAGCCGGTGAGACCTTCGACCAAACTGCCTTCAGTCAGTTCATTGCGTTTGGAAGCCGCTATCAAACCCTTGCGCAGACGGCCTACTTTTTCGTGGCGCCTCCAATGAATGACTCATCAAGCAAAACAGATTGGCTCAACAACGGCGAAGCTCTTCTGCGATCAATTGTTAGCAAAGAAATTCATCCTGTCACTCAAAGCTACACAAACATCATAGCAGCCTATCAAAACGAAAACTCCGATTCATTTAATCTGGAAACAACAAAACTCCTCACCTGGTTCGAAAAACATTCTCCCACCGAGACCAGAAAGAGCCAACGGGAAACATTCTTTAACAACTTTCAGCCCTTCTACCGGAGCATCGTGCTCTACATACTCGCTTTTCTTTTTGCTTGCGCCTCATGGCTCATCGCTCCTCAAAAACTTGGGAAAACAGCCTTCTACCTCTGTCTTCTCGCTTTCATCATCCATACAGCTGGACTAGGCTTCAGGATGTACCTCGAAGGTCGCCCTCCAGTGACAACGCTCTATTCTGCTGCGATCTTTGTCGGATGGGGGGCTGCCCTCCTGGGAATCATTTTGGAATCTATTTTCAAAAACGGAATTGGCAGTGCAGTAGCTTCTGCCATAGGATTTTGCAGCCTGATCCTTGCACACAACCTTTCCGGCTCCGGCGATACGATGGTAATGATGCGCGCTGTTCTGGATTCCAATTTCTGGTTGGCCACTCACGTTGTTGTTATCACTCTCGGATACTCGGCAACCTACCTCGCTGGTTTTTTAGGGCTTGTCTATGTTGGCCGTGGAGTTTTCACGAAGACACTCGATAAGAAACTGGCAGCTTCCCTTGCCCGTATGATTTACGGCATCATCTGTTTTGCGACACTCTTCAGTTTTGTCGGAACCGTTCTCGGAGGAATCTGGGCCGATCAATCATGGGGACGCTTCTGGGGATGGGATCCAAAAGAAAACGGAGCTGTTCTTATCGTCCTCTGGAACGCTATCATCCTGCATGCGCGTTGGGGTGGTTACATCAAAGCCAGAGGCCTGGTGAACATGGCAATCTTTGGAAACATCATTACAACCTGGTCCTTTTTTGGGACCAACATGCTGGGTGTTGGACTACACTCCTATGGATTCATGGACTCTGGTTTCATCTGGATGATTTCCTTTATGATCAGTCAATTAGTCATGATGGCCGTTGCCTCTCTTCCGCTTCACATTTGGAGAAGCCAGCGAGAGAGAGAAGATTAGGGCCCTCTGCCGATTCAGGGCTCGTATCGAGTGCTTGGACACAGATAGTTCGATCACTTAAGCCAGAGGCTTAGTTGACTGAACCCAACCAAGTAAAAAATATTTCTGGCTCTATTTGGTTAACTTGGGATACACCTCTTTCACCCAACCCTTCGTTAACCCATGATCCGATTTCTCAACCTCCTTACCAATCTATTTCCCGTCTGGGTTTTTATCACCGGCTTCATCGCCCTTTATCATCCTTCGTTGTTCACCTGGTTTCGAGGGCCTCTTATCGTATGGGGGCTTGCTGTAATCATGCTCGGGATGGGCCTAACCCTCACGATCAATGATTTTCGAAAAGTCCTTAAAATGCCTAAAGCTGTTGCCATTGGATTTTGTGCTCAGTTTTGCATAATGCCCTTTCTTGGTTGGGGTATTGCCCATCTTCTCCACCTACCCAAAGAATTCGCCATCGGCCTCATCCTAGTTTCCTGTTGCCCTGGAGGAACCGCCTCCAATGTAGTCAGCTATCTCGCCAAGGCCAATGTAGCGCTCTCTGTTTTGATGACAATGGTCTCAACCTTTGGCGCTATTGCCATGACACCTCTCCTGACAAAAGCACTGGTCGGGACTCTGATCCACGTAAACGCCTGGGGACTCTTTCTGAGCACAGTGCAGGTGGTCCTATTACCGATCATTCTTGGGTTAATTCTCCGTCAGTTTTTTCAAAAACAAATCCTGAAGATTCTCCCTATTTCTCCACTCATCTCAGTCATCGCTATTGTTCTCATCTGCGCGAGCATTATCGGACAGAATTCTGAAGCTATCCTCAGTTCGGGAAAGATCCTATTGCTTGCCGTAATCCTCCTCCATCTCGGCGGATTCAGCCTAGGCTATTTACTGGCTCGAATACTCGGATATGAGCAACTCATTCGCCGCACAATCTCGATCGAAGTTGGTATGCAAAATTCAGGACTTGGTGTTGTTTTAGCTCAAAAACACTTCTCAGGGACCCTTGCTACCGTCCCATGTGCTATTTCTGCAGTGGTTCATTCTATTATAGGAAGCATCCTTGCAGGTATTTGGAGAATGAGGTCTCCAGCCAAAATAAGCCAAAAAGACGACGTTATTTATGAAAAATCTGTGAATGAAGTGTAAATCGCTCCTTTCACCATAAATGACGAATACATAGGGCCGAGTAATCTCATATACTCGCAGGCGCCTGGGTAGCTCCAGTGCACCAACTAATTCATTTTCAACTCTACGTCCTACGCCATTGAGCAAACAAATCATCATCGTCTCTGGAGATTCCCAAACAAATGACGTTTTCTCGAGCGTTCTGATCGAACAGGGCCACCGAGTAACCACAGCCCATACCTCCGATGAGGCACTCCAGCAGGTCGGACAAGCGATCGATCTGGCAATCATCGCCTACGACATTGACCAAAATTCTGGGTTGTCTCTCGCCTCTGCCCTCAAAGAAGAATATCCATATATTCAGCTCATCCTTCTTGCCTCCAATCTGGACATGACTACCTCAGTTAAGGCACGTCGCCTTGGGATTTCTGAAATCGTTGATGCCTCTAATTTATCCCCTACCTCCATTGCAGACAGTGTCTCCACTCTCCTGGAGAATTCTTCCGACAAAGAACAGTCGTCCAACACCTCTCTCGTCGATCAAGCAAGCCAAGTTCACAAAGAAGTAACCGAACTTAAAGTAAAGGCAGACTCACTGAGAAACGAAATCGACGAACTCGATCAAAAACGAACTGAATTCGAAGCCCTCAAAGAAGAAATTGATAATCTGACGACCCAGAGCCAACAACAGGCCGAAGAACTAAAAAGACGACAGGAGGAAGTTGAGGCTTCCGAAACATCACTCGAACAACAGTTGAACGAGCTCGAGGAGAAGCGAAACAATATCTCCCAGGAACTTTCAGAGATCGAAAATACCCGCAATGGCCTCATCTCTGAGAAGGAACAACTAGATCAGAAAAGAAACAAATTGGAGGAATTCGAAACGGAAGTAGAAAAGAGAAAGCAGGCAATTGACAATTTCGAAACACGCACCGAAGAACTTGCTCAAAATGAAAAAACCCTCTCCAAGGCCAAGCTGAACATTGAGTCGGAACAAGCCCGTCTAAAAGAATGGGAAGGGCATATTCAACAACACTCCAACGACTCCATCAAGAAGACTGAAGAAATCAAAGTCGCCACCGTCGATCTTGAACAGAGAGAAGAAACGCTTCTGGCCAAATCACAAAGCTTTGAACAAGAAAGAAATCAAATTGAGCAGTCGCGTTTAGAGAATACTCAAAAAGCCGAAGAACTAGCCTCTCAAAAACAACAGCTGGATGAAACACTAAACAACCTCCAGAAAAAACAAGAATCCTTCGAAAACCAACAAATGGAATTTGAAGCAGTTCGTCTGGAATTTGAGTCAAAGCAAAACACCTACAGCGAAAATCTCAACCAGCTCGAGGCCGACAAAAAAAGATACCTTGCGGACACCCAGACCCTTCAAGAACAACTCTCTTCCCTTAAAGCTAGTGAAGCCGAAATCGAAAATCAGAGAAATGAAATTGAGCAGGAGGAAACACGCATTGAAGAAGGAAAAGAAAAGCTGAAATCTCAGCAATCGGACTCAGAAACCACCTTCGCAGAACTTCAGGAATGGCAGAAAGATCTCGCACAAAAGGAAAATGATATCCGAAAAGCCAAGAATGAGCTAAACCATTTGCAAGCTCAGGCTATGGAGGTTGCAGCCAGAGAAGCTGAACTGGACAAACGGACCGATGAACTTTCCCAACGAGAGTCTGCCCTCAACGAAACCCTATCTTCTCTAGATAGCAGAGAAAATGAACTGGAGCAATTGTCCATCGCTCTCTCAGAACAACGTTCCCATCTCGAGAAAGAAGTAGAACGAATAAAATCAGAGAGAGAGGCATTTTCCCTGACCGCCAATGAAGAGAAGGCGAAACTTGATGAAAAAACTCAGGAAATCGAAAGCATCAAATCGGAGGTCGTTTCAGATCGCTCGGAACTCGACGCTCAAATTCAAAAAGCCAATCTAACAACGGAATCCGTAAGCAAAGATAGAATACAATTGGATAGAGAGCTCGAAGAGTTCACGAAAAAAGAACAGGGCTGTCAAGAAGGGCAAGTAAAGCTCGAAGAGGCCAAGAGAAAACTAGACGAAACCCAAAAGGAACAAAATGCGTTTAAGGAAGAAATCAAAAATTTTCTGGCCCAAAAAGTGGTCTTCAAAGAAGAAGTAGAACGATTCTCGGCAGATCGCGTCAAGCTGGCCCGACAACGCGATGAGGTGGTTGCGCTACATTCAAAACAGAGAGAAGCTCTCCAAAGTGAGCGAGCCCAGATAGAGAATCAAGGCGAAGAAGCTTACAAAAGTAAGCTGGAGAAGTTGAATCGCGAACTCAAACAGTTGAGCGATACAAATACACAGTTGCAGAATGAAAACAGCGCTCTGAAGCAAAAGGCATCTAAAGGAGTTCAGGACGAAAACTCTGCTTCTACGAATGAAGAACGTATAAAAGCAGAATGGCTAAAACTACGCGAAGCACATGATACCCTGGACAGAGAGAGAAAATCTTTTAGAAGCGATCTCGAAGCATTCCGGGAGCAAGAGATAGAGCTTAGGAATTACGAAGAACGAATCCGTGCGATGCAGGATCAAGTGGAAAATAGTGCAACCTTCATTGAAGAACCTTCTCCAGAAACCGCTGAACCTGCTCAGCCGGAAAGAATCGTCAACCCCGGTGGCGGCAAACAGCTCTGGTAAGTACAGAGCTGTTCATTTCTTTGTCTTCACTGCCTTTTTTCGACGAGGAAACAAGGTCCGGCAAATCTCACAAACGGTACCATCACACCCTCTCGCAGTGCAATGTTCCCGCCCATAGTAGATGATTTGTAGATGCAGATCATTCCATCGTCCTTTAGGAAAGAGCCGCTTCAAGTCCTTCTCTGTCTGCACCACATTACGACCATCGGTCAATTTCCACCGCTGAGCCAGACGATGGATATGCGTGTCCACTGGAAACATCGGTTCACCAAAAGCTTGAGACATAACCACAGAAGCCGTCTTATGCCCGACCCCAGGCAATTGCTCCAGATCCTCCAAAGATCCCGGGACCTTTCCTCCATAGGTTTCGATCAGGATCGAAGACAGCTCAGAAATGGCTTTTGATTTACGTGGAGACAACCCACAGGGTCGAATGATCGAGCGAATCTTTGCTACAGATAACTTTACCATTTCCTCGGGACTGGAAGCTTCAGCAAAGAGAATTGGCGTCACCTTATTTACCCGCACATCGGTACATTGAGCCGACAATAAGACTGCGACCAGCAACGTATAAACGTCTTTATGATCCAACGGGATTGGCGGAGATGGATAGAGCTCTGCCAATCTCCGGTCCACAAAAGAAGCACGTTCAACTTTTATCATGGAATACTCCGGGAAACATTTTTGGTAAATTCATTAGGGAGAGTTCTAACGCTCAAACGACTTCCTTCAATCATCCATTTTTGAACGAAACACACCTCTCTATTTCCATAAATGCACCAGATTCGATTTGATCTGCATTCAAAGACAACGATAGACTCTCCGGATGCCAAGCATGTCGCCAGATCACAAAGCTGATAAACGCCACAGCACCTCTCCCAAAGACCTTGAAGATAAGAAAAATTCTGAGCTCCTGAATCCTTTCGACACCTTCTCCAGACGGCACCTCGGATCAAGACCGGTTGAGGCGGCTGAATTGCTTGAAGCTCTCGATTTCACATTCGTCGACCAATTAATTGAAGCAGCCGTACCTGCTTCGATTCATCTCTCAGATCCACTCTCTCTTCCTCCTCCCTCAACCGAGCAGGAAATGCTCAAAGAACTGAAAAAGATAGCCGGAAAAAACCAACTTTTTCGTTCCTACATCGGAATGGGCTACCACGATACCATAACGCCTTCAGTTATTCAGCGAAACATCCTGGAAAACCCCGGTTGGTATACGCAGTATACTCCCTATCAAGCTGAAATATCTCAAGGAAGATTGGAAGCTCTTCTCAATTTTCAGACAATGGTAACCGATTTAACAGGGCTCGATATAGCCAACGCTTCTCTCCTTGACGAAGGTACAGCCGCAGCGGAAGCCATGACCATGGCATACGGTCGGCAAGGGACTCCTGAAAGGCAGACATTCTTCAT
>CAXMUM010000017.1:0-5002 GCA_964196585.1 uncultured Opitutaceae bacterium | reverse complement strand
AAGCTCTGGCACTCAACGTCACTGTGGGACCATATGATACGTTTTCCCCGGACGAAACAATTTTTGGGGCTCTCCTGCAATACCCTGCGACCAGTGGCTCTATCTACGACTATGAACCTTTCATCGAAGAGCTCCACAAAACAGGAGCTCTTGCCATTGTAGCCTGCGACATCCTCAGCCTAACCTTGTTACGTCCTCCTGGAGACTTCGGAGCAGATGTTGCGATTGGCAGCACCCAGCGATTTGGAGTTCCCCTCGGTTACGGCGGACCACATGCGGCCTTTTTTGCGACTCGAGACAAATTCAAACGATACATACCCGGACGCCTCGTAGGAGTTTCCAAAGACACAGAAGGCAGGCCTGCCTTAAGACTGTCCCTGCAAACTCGCGAACAACACATTCGCCGCGATAAAGCTACCAGCAATATCTGCACCGCCCAAGTTCTTTTGGCTATCATGGCTGGAATGTACGCCATTTATCACGGACCCAGAGGATTGAAGAAGATCGCTCAATGCACTCACCTCCTCACCCGAATTTTAGCCAAAAAACTCGAGGAAAATGGATTCGAACTCAACAAAGCCCCTGTTTTTGATACCTTACAAATCAAGCTGGGAAATATCTCCGAAGAAACCCTTCATCAAAAAGCTCACCTAAAAGAGATCAACCTGCGCGATTGTGGTCCAGATCGTATTGGTGTCTCGCTGGATGAAACCACTACTCTTTCCGACCTCGTCTCGCTACTGGATATTTTTGATATCCAATCATCAGAGAAAGACTTAACCCAAATGAGTGATGAGATCAAAATGGAGTTTTCCCAGCCTCATCAACGCGTCACTCCTTACTTGCAACATTCTGTTTTCAATCGATACCGAACCGAAACAGAAATGCTCCGCTACATACGCATTCTGGAGTCTAGAGATCTTTCACTTTGTCATTCAATGATCTCACTCGGCTCCTGTACCATGAAATTGAATGCAACCTCGGAGATGCTTCCCATTACCTGGCCTGAATTCGGATCTCTCCACCCTTTCGCACCATTAGACCAAGCAAAAGGATATCAAATCATCTTTGAACAACTCGAGACCTGGCTCTCGGAAATCACTGGGTTTGATTCTGTATCCCTTCAGCCAAACGCTGGATCTCAGGGAGAATTTGCAGGACTCCTTGTGATAAAGGAGTATCACAGAAGCCGCGGCGAAACTCATCGCAATATCTGTCTCATTCCCAGCTCAGCCCATGGAACGAATCCAGCCAGCGCTGTCATGGCCGGCTTAAAGGTTGTCTCGGTCAATTGTGATGAGAGTGGGAACATCGACCTACCCGATCTTGAAGCAAAAGCCAGCGCTCATGCCAAAGACCTAGCAGCCTTCATGATCACTTATCCCTCTACTCACGGAGTTTTTGAAACTGAGATCTTAGAAATCTGCAAAACCATCCATGAACATGGAGGACAAGTTTACATGGATGGCGCTAATATGAACGCTCAAATTGGCCTGACCAGCCCAGGCCATATAGGAGCAGACGTGTGTCATCTCAACCTTCACAAAACATTCTGTATTCCCCACGGAGGAGGAGGCCCAGGTGTAGGCCCCATCGGAGTGGCCGCTCACCTAACGCCTTTTCTCCCTGGACACCCACACATTGAAACTAGCGGGGAAAACTCGATCGGACCTATTTCTGCAGCCCCTTGGGGAAGTGCCAGCATCCTAGTTATTTCATGGGCTTACATCCGAATGATGGGTGCCCAAGGGCTCACGGATGCCACAAAAATGGCCATACTAAATGCGAACTACATGGCTCGCAGACTTTCTCCATACTACCCTGTTCTCTTCACCGGAAAATCAGGCTTCGTCGCCCATGAGTTTATCCTGGATTTTCGTGAATGGAAAACAAAAGCAGATATTGAAATCGAAGACATCGCGAAGCGATTGATGGACTATGGATTTCATGCACCCACCATGTCATGGCCGGTGGCTGGCACCTTCATGATTGAACCCACTGAGAGTGAGTCCAAAGTCGAATTGGACAGACTCTGCGACGCACTCATTTCTATCGGCCAGGAAATGAAAGCCATTGAAAAAGAAGACACCCATCGCACCGACAACCTCTTAAAGAATGCTCCACATACAGCAAGATCCATTGCGTCCGAAAACTGGTCACACCCCTATTCCCGAGAAGCTGCTGCTTTCCCAACTGACGCAACGCGTAATCACAAATTCTGGCCTCCAGTTGGACGAGTTGATAACGTCTACGGAGATAGAAACCTAAGCTGCTCTTGTACAGGAATGGATGCCTACACCCAGTAAAAAATTTCAATAAAGGCACTCTCTTGCCGCCTGCCCCATCGCGACAAGATTTTCGACAGGTGTATGAAAAAAGTGATCACTGGCCGAACAGAGGTACCCACCATCTTTGCCATAAGTTTCGAAACAATTCAAAACCTCCTTCCATACATCCTCCGTCGTTCCCCTATCTAAGATCCCGTTCTGATCAACGCCCCCAATCAGGGCGACCTTACTTCCCAAAGCATCCTTCACCATTGCTCTTTCTCCATTCTCAATATCACCACCCACTCCTGGAGGACTCAACGTCTCACTAGCATTACACCCATTCTGTGGAATGAGATCTAGAATAGGTTTCATCCCACCACAAGTGTGATACACAACCGGCAACCCGACAGAATGTAAGGCATCGATAATCTGACGATCATAGGGCAAGCAAAACTCCTCAAACATCGTTGGACTGATTACAGTTGAACTCGCCGCGCCTCCACCATGCTCAATCAAATCAAAACGAGCTCCATCCATTTCCCGCAAAACATATTCCACTTTCCATTTTGTAATTTCAGAGAGAAAAAAATGTACCAAATCAGGTTCATCCAGCGCCCACAGAATCGCAGCCTCAGTCCCCACCAATTCACAAAACTCCTGCCAAGGTCCTGGCTGTTCCAGTGAATCCACAAAACCTCTCACGATCCCATGATCACTGGTTTTATCATAACATCTACTCAGCGCCTCTTTATCCAATTTTCCCGGAGGAAGATGTTTTAGAAAAGCTTTCACCTCCTTTTCGGATTTTAGCGGATGCTCAACCACAAATCGGGTATATTCATTGCCTGCTGTGATCCAGGTAATATCACCGTCCGGAGTTTTCACCACCCGACGCTCTCCATTCATATACCCCGCAAGATCATAAGACTCACGACACTCCTGCCAATCCGGGCTCTCTCCCCTTGTTATCAGATTCCATGGTGTAACAGATGCATCCAACCCAGTTGCCAAAAAAGCGCCCAACTGATCAGCCCCTTTCATAAAGGTCTTCAGATGATACGCCTGCCACTGATGAATCGTAATCGGCAACCTATCCGGCTTGCCCTTCTGCAAGGCAGTCATCATCCGCTCTTTTCCTGTCATCATCTTCAAACCCTATCCTCATCACTCCAAAACATCTTCTCAATTCCTGCGAAAACCTACTCCCCAATTGTTCTCATTTTTAGAAAAGATCACCCGATCCTCCTTCTTTTCTTTCCAAGAGCATCATCTCCTCATCTACTTCACCAAAAGAATCCCTACCTCATATGGCATCTTCTCCCTACCCTTCACCTGAAAAGATACAGCAGAACTTTCAGGACCCCGTCTTTGAAAAAATACGAAAAGAACTCGAAACCACTGATTTTGCTAAAAAACAGCACTTTCTCCGCAACGAAGTCTGCCTGAAAGATTATTCCATCGACCTCCGAAGCGTCACCGTCCTGGCCGAATCCATGACGATTTACTACGTCGCTACAGGGATTCCCGAGGCAGGAGAACTGGCAGTCGAAGCCATCGAAAAATTGATGGAATACACCAAATGGGATTACCTCCTTGAAGGAGGGAATATCCCCATCGGTGTCATGCGAGCCCAAAATGCCAATTTAGCCGTCAGTCTTGCCTGCGAATATCTCGGCCAAATCATCGATTCTGAAACCCGAAAGCGGTGGATAGAGGGCATGGTTTCCAGAGGGATTGAGCTCTGCTTCTATTCCCTCAATTCCATGAGACACCTCGATCAAGTCAAAGGCTGGTCCTTCGACCCGGAGAGTACTTATCTGGAGCGATGCCCAGAATATGAAGCGATGAAGCTCGATCAATGGCCTCGACTCTTTCAGGCCAATAACCTCAGGGCCGTTACCACAAACGGTCTCCTTACGGGAACTATCTGCTATCTCAGAGAGTTTGGAGAGACCGAAGACACCGTCCGTTGGATGGAACAAGCCCAACACAGCTTCGCTACGCTAGGAAAACTTTATTCCAAGGAAGGCTCTTACGAAGAAGGAGTTTCCTACTCTGGATACACCAGTATTCAGATGATCGATATGATCATTCATCTTAACTGGCTTACCGGAGAAGAACATTTAGACTGCGTCGACTGGAAAGGGAATGCTCATTTTCTATTGGAAATGGCCGCTCCAACAATCGCCAACCCAGCCAATATTGTTACCTTTAGTGATGGCCCACTCGCACCCCCTCCAGCTGTATCCATGTGGGTGGCTGCTAAACTAAGAGATCCGGAAATCCAATGGTACGCCCTCAATAGGACGGAGCCACCAGAAATGCGAGCCATCCTCCACTACGATTCTACCTTAGCACCCAAAGAACCCCATTCCCCAGCCCACCTTTTCAAAACCCCTTTTGACTGGATCGTTGCCCGATCAGGCCACACATCCGAAGATTTGGTCTGCGCTATGCGCAGTGGACCTCCCTCCAACCATGAGCATGCGGATCGAAACTCCATCGTTCTGAAATGTTTTGGGGAGCTTCTCCTTCCCGACCCTCATCCTACCCCATATTCCACCCTGAACCTATCATGGCCAATGCGCCATACCTCTGGGCACAATGCCATCCTTATCGATGGAGCCGGACATCAATATATCGATGGAGCCGACGGAACAAATGCCTCCAAAGCAGAGGCCCATCTTTTGAACATTATAGAAGATGAGAAATTCATCAGTTGGTCCAGTGAT
>CAXMUM010000016.1:0-18321 GCA_964196585.1 uncultured Opitutaceae bacterium | reverse complement strand
AACGCGAATTACCTCATCATGGGAAACTGCCCATTTTTGATCCAGTCACTGGAGATCTTACTATTTTGGATACAAGTTCCAGTTCGCAACGTTCTGCTCATGCCGAATGGGTTCAACGTCGCAACTCTACTTTCAATTCCCTTTTTGCCGATCAGACAACGCGTCTAGCTATTACAACGGAAGAATCTACCATCGATGCAATGGTAAGGTTTCTTCGCCGGCGGATGGCTCGTATAGCAGGACATTAAGCAATGGAGAACTGGATATTCAAAGACCCTTTTTGGCTTTTCCTCTTCCTGGCTTTTCCTCTTATCGCATGGTTGCGAAATCGTCGCTCAACTCATGTTATGGTTGTTCCCTTTGCTGCAGCCTGGACTAAGAATAGCCATGCAGGTAGTAAACACTGGCCTGTTTTTTTGGCTTATCTTGGCGCGCTCCTTTTGGTTTTTGCTTTGGCGCGACCCCAAAAGGTTAAGACACGGCATGAATCACAGCAGAAAGGATATGACATCATTCTAGCGATTGATCTCTCTGGTAGTATGCTGGCTGAAGATTATGAAAAAGGAAGTCAGCGTATCAATCGTCTTCAAGCCGTAAAACCTGTTTTGGAAGCCTTCATCAACCAAAGAGAGAACGATCGAATAGGATTGGTCGTATTCGCAGGTAGGGCTTATACATTGTCTCCCCTAACTTTTGACCATGATTGGCTGAGGAGGCAGGCAGGAAGATTGCGTATTGGTTTGCTCGAGGATGGAACCGCTTTGGGAGATGGAGCCGGAGTTGCGCTTACTCGTTTGCGACAAGGTAGCTCTGATGTAACGAAAGATCGCCAGGGAGCTTTTATGGTTCTACTGACAGATGGATCCAATAACACAGGAAATCTAAAACCGGAAGAAGCGACGGATTTGGCGATTGCTGAAAAAGTCCCAATTTACACAATTGGGGCTGGAAAAGAAGGATTGGTTCCTATGCCTATCGTTGATCGGGATGGGAATCGATTGGGTGGTTATCGCCGCATGCTTTCAGATTTGGATGAGGTGACCCTCAGGTCAATGGCTCGAAAAACGGGAGGGCAGTATTTCAAGGCAGATGATTCAGATACGATATCCTCTGCTTTCGCAGCGATTGATGAAGCCGAAAAAATAGAGTTCAAAGCAAAGTCTTATCTTTTGACTGAGGAATTTTTCTCCTACCTGGCAATTCCGGGACTCGGTTTCCTCACACTTTCCAGTTTATCTGGATTTAATTCAAAAAGAAGGAAAAAAGAAAAATGACTTGGGGTGCACAAGAATGGCTTTGGCTTCTTCTTTTTCCTGCATTGGCTCTGATTTTTATGGTCTATCGGAGGCAAGACAAGGACGTGGACAAAATCTGGCCTCACATCAAACGCATGCAAGCGAGTAGAAGCGAATTGAGACCAACCAGAACCCTGCAAACTCGCACTCGTTGTATCTTTCTTTGGGCTGGCATTTCACTCCTTATCATCTCTCTGGCTCGTCCTAAATGGGGGGATTTGGAAGAACCTGTTTTTGATCAGGCGCGGGAAGTGCTTATTGCGTTGGATCTTTCTCGGAGCATGTTGGCTGAAGATGTAAAACCCTCTCGATTAATAAAAGCAAAATTGATGATTCAGGATTTGCTCAATGGATTGAAAAATGAGCGAGTCGGCCTTCTTCTTTTTTCGGGGACTTCATTTTTACAGAGTCCTTTAAGTGCGGACTACCATATACTGGAGGATTTCCTGCCTGATTTAAAACCTGACTACTTACCTACCGGAAGTACGAATTTCGCCAATATGTTAAGGGAAGCGGAAAGATCGTTCAGCCCTGTCGATGAATCCTCTTCTGATCGTTTTTTGATCATCCTCAGTGATGGGGAAAGTGATAGCAAAGAATGGAAAGCCATTGCTCAGAAATTTGCCAAAAATAACATACATATTCTCGCTCTGGGCATTGGAACGGCTGAAGGTAGTTTTATCCCTGATGGGAATGGCGGTTTTCTCAAAGACGAAAAAGGAGCCGTCGTTCAATCAAAATTGAATCGTAACACACTCTCACAACTTGCTGAAATGACCAACGGTGTCTATCAAGACGTCTCAGGATGGGCTGATCTTGAAAAACTTCTGGTAGAAACTGTCGAAACAAGCCAGGCAGGAGAATTTATCGAAACAAAAACGGTTCGGCAAATAGAGCGTTTTCAACTTTTCCTGGCTCCGGCGATTCTCTTTGTTTTATTTTCAATTTGGAGGGATTACCCATCACTTCCCAAGCCGCGTAAAATGGTGACTAATCAATCCCTTTTATTGCTCATTTTTGTATGCAGTTTATTCTTAAATGTTCCGCTCTTCGCTCAGTTGCCTGGAACAGAAACAGAGAAAAGTCTACCTGTGCTGATTTCAGAGCTTACTGAAAAAGGTCAACTTTCAGCCTTGGATTATGTAAATATCTCAAACGCCAGCATAGCCTATGCTCAGAAAGAATTGGCGCAGCAGACTCTTCCTCCGGAAGGGATTCTGAAAGATACTCAAAGAGCGATCGATGAAGGAGAACAAAATTTTCCTGATGCTCCCTATTGGGAAGAGCTAAAACAGAAATTGGCAGCTCTTAGGAAGCAAATGGAAGAGCAGAAAAAACCAGAAAACCAAGAGTCTGATCAGAACGATAAGTCAGAAGAAAATAAAGATCAAAAAGAAGACGAAAATTCATCTAAAGATAAAGACGGAGATAGCAAAAAAGAAGATGAGAACGGAGACGAAACTGAGCAGAAAGACGACTCGGAAAATTCTGAACAGTCCCAGGGAGAAAATTCGGAGCAAAAAGGTGATGAAAAACAAGAACCCACTGCAGATGGAAATAAAGCAGAGGATAAAAACGAGCAAAGTAAAATGGGTGATTTAAAGGATCCTTCATCCGAAGAACCGAAAACCATCTCTCCTCCTAAAGAGAATGACTCGGGGAAAACACAGACCGTCGGTGGAACTGCCCATGAAAGTGATCAATCTCTTGCCGAAAACCCTGAATTGGCAGAAGCGATTCAAAAACTTAAACGAGCTGAAAACAACGATTCACCTGCGAAGCTTTTTCAGTTATTAAATCCGGAGAAAAGAGACTCTCCACAAAAAGAAAAGGGAAAAACTTGGTAATCATGAAGCGTGATCGTTTTATCTTATTTTACACCTTCTGTTTCTTGCTTTTGGGTACATCGACTGCGCTAGGGCAATCTGTTTACTGGAGTCCATCTGGCGGTACCTTGGGTCATGGGAAAGCAACTCCATTGAGTCTAGTTTTTGACAATTGTGAACCGAGTGTGCCCCCGGATCTCCCTCAAATCAACGGGCTCGAGTTCAGCCGCCCTTCCCGCTCCGAACAGAATTCCTTTATCAATGGCCGTTCTACTCATTCCGTAGAATATGTATATAGGATAAGTCCGACACGTAAGGGAAGTGTCCGTATACCACCTCTTACTTTTAAAACGGATGAAGGGAGTTTAACGACCCCTGCGGTTAATTTCCAAGTGGGTGAAGCCAGTGTCGGACAAACAGGATTGCCCATCGATCAGATCGTTCAGACCAGACTCCAGATTACGGAAACTAAAATCTGGGTTGGTCAGGTGATCACTATTGAATACATCCTGACGGCTTCAATACAGCACAATGTCGGTCTAACTGATGTGCCAAAATGGAACCCTGAGGGTCTAATTCTGCAGCCTTTTGGAGAACCTCAGAAAGGAACCTTCACGGTAGGAAATGAAAAACGCAATGGGCTCCTTTACCAAACAAAAGCACTGGTGACTCAAGCAGGCACTATTGAAATTTCTCCCGTCCAGCAACATGTCAGTGTCGAAACAGGGCGTCGACGAAGCCTTTTCTTTTCTCAACCCGAAGCGGATGAATTCTTGATGAGCAGCAACAACCTGACGCTCACTGTCTTGCCTCTTCCCACGCCTGCGCCGGATGATTTTCATAAAGCTGTCGGTAAGTTTTCCGTAGAATCTTTGGTCGTCCCAACGGAGGCGAGTGTTGGTGAACCTATTACCTGGACACTTTCACTCAAAGGAAGAGGAAACTGGCCAGCGAATCTTTATCTGCCGTCACGCGAAGTCCCAACGAGCTTTGAGGTTGTTCAACCGCAGAGTAAGCAGGAAATGGATGAAGGAAATATTTTCTCGGGTAATCTTACAGAAGATATTGTCCTCGTTCCCCAAAAGGCAGGCACTTATGAAATCGGTTCTTTCAGTTATAGCTATTTTGACCCGGAAAAAGGGATCTATCAAAGAGAAAAGAAAGAGGCAGTTACCGTGACGATAACTAAAGCTTCGGCATCGACGTCATCAGCCGTTTATCCCCCAAATACAGATAAGACACTCTCTCTTGAATTCCCTTCCCCAACAGAAACAGATGATCCCTTTCTTCCTCACCCCCCGATAGAAGGCTTTCAACAAGGAAGGAAGCCGCTGCAGCCCTACCCCCTTTCAATACTTTGGTTTATTCTGTTACCTCCTTTCCTCTGCTGGATCTTTCTTTCATTTCGATCTGCTATTCAAAATGATCCCAGGCGCAGTGCTCGCATTGCCAAAGAAAAACTAAAACAGGTGTTAGGATCCCTCTCCAAAAATCTTCCCGAAAAAAACCGGAATGACTTACTACTTCTATGGATGGAGTATTCGGCTCAAACACTCAGGCTTTCTCAAGCGCTTCCGACATCAGAGCAGATCCCTGAGCTCCTCGAGAAAAAGAATCTGTCTGCTTCGATAATCCAGGATTGGCAAAAACTCTGGAAAGGGGTTGAGAAGACTCTCTATGCGAAGGATGGCGATCTTCCCGAAAATTGGCAGAAAGATGCCCGAGTGACACTTTATCAAACACCTGTTGCGCGTATCCAATTTTCAACCCTCTTTCGATTACGTAGTTGGTTGCCGCTTTTTGCGATTATTTTTATCCTCTGTAGTTCTCCTCTAGAAATGGAGGCAGGCGCCATGGAAAGTTATAAGGAAGGTGATTTTGCGGAAGCTGAAGAAGGTTGGCTGCAGGCCCTGCAATCGAACCCAACCGACTTGGTCGCCCGCAATAATCTGGCCCTAGCGCTCTCACAGCAAGAACGCTGGACTGAAGCAAATGCCTATTGGTCCTCAGCCTTTCTCCTGGATCCTCGGGATGAAGTTGTTCTCTGGAATTTGAAGGTAGGGCAAAATGTTGAAAATACGCTTTCCCCAACACTGGCGAAATTGACTTCGGATAAAATAGGCGCAAGAATGATGCGCCAAACATCTCCAGGAAACTGGTCATGGCTGCTCCTGAGTGGAGCTATTATGCTATCTCTTGCTCTTTGTTTCTACATAGTGATTGTCCGGCAACCTGGTAAAAAGAGAAGAATGGGTTCTCTGATAATTGCGACAGTAGGTTTGCTTTTGATTATACTTTCTCAATGGGCTCTAACCGACTATGGGATACTGGCTCACCCTAGAGCTCATATTATTTCAAAAACGACTGAACTTTATTCTATTCCGACCGAGGCAGTCGATGAGCAGCAGGTTCATCCTCTTCCGGCAGGAGCGATTGCGCTACCGCAAAAATCTTTTTTAGGATGGACTCAAATCATACTCGAGAATGAAGAAGTTGGGTGGGTTCGCCAAGAGTACCTCATTTCCTTGTATGAGGCTGATGATGAGCATTGAGAGGATTCGTGAGTGAGTGTTACCTCACCTTCATTCCAAACATCTCTTCTTTGAGATCGAGATAGTAGAGGTAGTCATCCGGCGGCACGTTGGGTGGGCAACGATGGTCACAGAACGGGATATACCCACCACGTTCGACGTAGGGCACAAGAGTGTCCATATACGCCATAATAGCGTCACGTCCCGCGCCCAATTCAATCTTATCAACTCCGCCCATGATCCGTAGCTCCGGATATTCATCCAGAAGCGCTCCAGGATGGGCACAGCCCATTACCTCAAATGGAAATAGACAGTTGATTCCTCCTTCCAGGAAATACGGAAGAATGGGACGAACATCGCCATCACAGTCTGTGTACCATATATCAATCCCGTGAGCTTTCAGCTTTTCGTTAATCCGTTTGTAACGCGGCATCACAATGTCGCGGAAGAAATCAATTGTCACGATGGGACCATTCTTAAAACAGATATCTTCCCATCCAGAAGCGTAATCAAAATTAATATGTGGCAAAACCTGATCCAGTTTGTCTTCTACCAGATAACAAGCTGTTTCCACCATATCCTCTACCATCTCAGGATAATCATACGTCGCATAGGCCAGTCCTTCAAACGTCAGAACATTGCGAATGGTGCCAATCATCGAACCACAGTGAACACCCAAAGGATAGTCACGGTCAGATGGATGCTCTTTTTTTAGGGCCTCAATATCGACGATACGCTCCGGATCATCTCTTCGAAATCGTTCTTCTTTGCAGCGCTTCCAATCTTCTGGCGTCACCACACTGGATTCAATGAAATGTGGAATGGTATCGTGTGCATCTTTAGGTACCTCCCCCAAGAGACCATCTCCGTTTCGTTTAAGTAAAAAGTCTCCCCTTTCACCAATCACCTCTTCCGTAAAAGGCGGGTTCATCCAGGATTTCCCGGTAAAGACGGCTATTTTGTCAAAATTCAGCAACATATCTGCATCTTCATTACAAGTAATTCCGTTATCACAAAAAATCGGCCATTTTTTGAAATTATCATCCCAGTAACCGAACTCCATATTGAAGCAACGGTCCACGCTTTTGAAATGCATCTGCCGGTTAAAACGTTCCCGGTCTGTTAACTCACCTTTCCACTTTTTTCGAATCGGTTGTATGCTCATAATTTAAATATATTTCGTTGATGTCGGCTGTTCCCCATTGGAAGAGGTACAATAAACATTTAGCGATTCGTCATTGATATTAGAATCACTCATTCCCGCAATCCATGACTATGCAGATCTTCAAGTATAAGGATGTCTTTCTATCCCAATAACAGCGGAACTAAAGGCAATTTAGGACAGGTGTAATCACGGCTTTATGAAATCGTATACTCTGATCTCTTCCCTCTTTTGTTGACGAATAACAAGGAGAATGGACCTTAGATAGAAATCTATCGGAGATAATGTTGCACGAGTTCTTATGAGAGAAGAATCATTGGTAAATTTTTTGTAGACATCTATAGGGAACAATATTCAGGAAAATAAGTCTTAGGAATTACTTTATGTCCACACGGAATGCCTTATTCTAATATTCTATCCCCTATTCCCGTGAAAAACATCCCTTTGTTCACAGTCCTACTGCTCTTGTCCTCATTGCTCGCTCCCCATCTCATTTCTAAAGAAACTGGCCCTGCTAACTGGGAAATTCTCCTTCCTGAAATCAAGGATCATTACGACCGAGAACAGTATAGAGAGGCTGTTCTTCTTGGGGAATCATAGATCAAACACACTGAAAAAAAATGGATTCAGATATCGAAATGGTGAAGCTCATAAATGACGTTGCTTTCGTTCTCCACACGCAAAAGCAATATGCGGAAGCTGAAGCTCTGGAAAAAAGAGCAATCGATATTCGATTCCAATACAAAGGAGATGGTTGACCAGGACCTCACCGATTACTGGCATTTGTTAAGAATATTCAAGTTGTAGTCTTAGGGCCGAGATCGAGATTGCCAGGAGGATACATTGCTATAAGCAAGTGTGAGTGAGTAGAGAAAAACTCCTTATTCCCTCAACGATAGATGCAATTGGATCCACTCCGCTGGTTGATCTAAGTCGGATAGCCAAAGGTCTCGATGGGAGGCTTCTGGCAAAGCTTGATCATCTTAATCCTGGATATTCAAAAAAAGACAGAATAGCTCGTCAGATCATCGAGGACGCAGAAATCAGCGGGGAACTAAAACCAGGCCAAACGGTTGTCGAATTAACCAGTGGTAATACAGGTACTGGACTGGCTATTGTATGTGGTATAAAAGGCTACCCATTCGTCGCGGCGATGTCCAAAGGTAATTCAATTGAGAGAGCCCGGATGATGAGTGCCTTAGGGGCTGAGGTTGTCCTTGTGGATCAGCACCCAGATTCTACTCCAGGCCAAGTGTCGGGCGGCGATTTGGAGCTTGTCGAAACAAGAGCTCAGGAATTGGTCAACGAAAGGACTGCTTTTCGAGCCGATCAATTTAAGCTGAAAGCCAACTTTAGAGCGCATTATTTGCATACAGGTCCCGAAATGATCAAACAATCAAAAGGTATTATTCAGGGCTTTTGTGATTTCGCTGGAACAGGCGGAACCTTTGCGGGATGTGCAGCAGCCTTTAAAGAACAGGACCCGGCCGTTCAGTGTTTCATTGTTGAGCCAAAGGATGCTGCCGTTTTGGCTGGGAAAGCTGCAACTAATGCTGGCCATCGTATCCAGGGAGGCGGTTATTCGATGCCGAACCTTCGGTATTTAAAAGCAGATTATATCGATGGTTTCTGTGAAGTAACGGATGAAGAAGCTATCGGAACAGCAAGACAGCTTGCACGACAGGAAGGAATATTTGCAGGGTTTTCTTCGGGTGCAAATGTTGCTGCCGCCCTACAATTACTTCGAGGTCCCTTGAAAGGTAAAGTTGTTGCAACCATGATCAATGACTCTGGGTTAAAGTATCTCAGTACCGACTTGTGGGAATAGCTGAAACTGTCGGATAATACCCCAATATCACATGTCTAGTTTTGGTGAGAGACGAATCTACTACGACAATTTTGCTGCGCACTTACTGAATGCTTACAATCCAAATATGTTGTTCCCACGGCAACCTTACGCCTGGTCAGACAAAGATTGGGAACAGGTTATCGATATGGTGGCTGATTTCGGATTCAACGTTTGGGAATTCTGGCTTGTCCCTCGCTTGTTTTGCCGTGAAGGCCTTCAGTCTGATTTTGGTCAAACTTTCATTCGCCAGATAAATGCTGCGATTGAGCATGCCCATGGACGTGGACTGAAAGTCGAGATGATCTGTGGTCTGGCTACTGTGGGTTTGGACTGGCATACCCTCTGCCCAAACGTAAGCAAGGAATGGCAGGAAATTCGTTTCCTTTGGAATGCTTGGACCGGTGAACTAACTGAGTTGGATATTGTTGGGATCTTTCCGGGTGATCCTGGCGCCTGTTCTCGTAATGGCTGCACCGCTGAAACCTTTATCGATAAAAGCGCGGAAATCGCTGCACTCGTCCACAATAACCTACCTGGGTCCGAGATCGAGCTTCACACTTGGGGATCACCCTTTTTCGGATGGGGAATCATTGAAGGTCCTGACGATTGGAAAGGAGAGTTCATTCAGTCTTTTCAGCATACTGCCTGGAAGTTTGATAAGTACAGGGCGGATTCAAGTATGGAGCACTTGCTAAAGCGCCTCCCTGACTTCCCTGCCCCAACTTCAGTGGCCTTAAATATGGGTTTCAATCCGGATGGTGGACCCGTGGGCGAACAGGACGCTCGTGCCTGGTGTCGGGAAATTGCTAAAACGAATCAGCTATATAGTTGGGATTTTAGTCTCACAGAGGGTGAAAATAATGTCGTTCCGCACTATCGGTTTGAACGCTTGTTTGAGCAACGTCGATCTGAGTGTGAATGCGGTGCCTACTCTGGTGGTATTTGTTTCACCATGACGCCACTGCTGAATCAACTCTCTCTATATATGTCTGCGCAGTCCTTTATTGATCCAGAAGCAGACCCCGACAACCTTGCTCAAAATTTCTACGAAAATCTCTTTGGATTTGCTGGGCGCGAAATCGTTTCTTATCTGCCATTATTTGAAGTGGTGAAGGATTGGGGTAATTATCATCAGATTGAACTTTCTCGGGAAGAATACCATTTACAGATGAAAAACCTGTCGGAGTTACTTCAAGACCTGAAGGGAAAGGAACGGAACGGGTTTGCACTCTTCCCCTCTCCCAATAAATATCGTGAAGAGCTTCTGTTCTTCGCGGAGTTATTTTCTGAGCTTTCGGCTCATTCTCCGGACTACGATGCACTCGGCCAAAAATACTGGAGCAGGGTTTATGGAATTTATGACTATTTGCCTGATCACGTCGACCCAAGGCCTCGCATGGCGACCAAGAACCTCATTCAGCACTTTGCAGGCAACGACTCAAAAAGCCGACCGATTCCTGGGAAATGGGTTGATTGATAAATAAATCCAATAAATCACATTTTGTTGTAACCATTCTATCACAGATGGTGTAATATACCTTTGATGAAGATATTACAGACTCTTACTATTCTCGTCTTCTTTTTGGCTACTTACGGATACAGTGGCACTAAAAACTCAGACATCATTGAGGAATCTTTTGAGGCTTCCAATGTTTCACTGTTAGGAGTCCGAACCTTTGGAGGTAGTCTAACGATTATAGGTGAAGATCGTACTGATATTAGCATGAAAGCCGAAAGAATTGTTCGACACGCTGACGACTCTCAATTCAAGGAAATCCTTAAGCAAATCGAGATGGAAACTGATACTCGAGAGGATGGATTATTTATCTCCTTTGAATATGAGAAAAATAATAGCGGTAGCTGGTCCTTTTTTGGATTTGGTCGGCGTAGCCCATCTGTTTCTGTCAATGTGGAGATTCGAGCTCCCAAAACAATTGCCCAGCATCTTAGGACTTCAGGTGGCCATATAACCGTAAAAAATATTGATGCGTATGTTAGAGCCCGTACATCCGGTGGACACATGAAATTCGTTAACGTCTCCGGCCTGATCGAAGGAAAAACCAGTGGAGGACATATCGAAGCTAGATCCATAGATGGAGATTTAAATCTCTCAACATCCGGTGGCCACATTGATCTTGATACCATTTCTGGAAGTTCAGATGTGAAGACTTCTGGTGGGCACATCAGTCTCCGAAACATGCGAGGCCCAGTGAAGGCTCGAACCAGTGGAGGGCATATTAAGGCCAATTTCCCAGAAGGTCTCAGTAGCGATACAAGCCTTAAGACTTCAGGTGGAAGTATTAAAGTTTACCTCCCATCCGACGAAGCGTTTCACCTTGTTGCTAAGACCAGTGCAGGTCACATCAAGACTGATTTCCCAATAGAGGTCACTGGTAAGTTTATCACGAACGCGGCTGTGGGTGATGTTAATGGTGGTGGCCCTGAGCTACAGCTACATACCTCTGCTGGAGGCATCAAAATAAATAAGCTTTAGTTCATCCCTCAAAATGGCACGTCAGGAGGGACTTGAACCCCCGACCAGCGGATTAGAAATCTGCTGCTCTATCCAACTGAGCTACTGACGCACAATTTGCCGCCAAAAATAGGCTATTGCAGTAATTGAAATCGTCCAACTAAGAGCACAGGTCAATGGAAAATGATGCGCATTCAAAGATTCTTTTGATGGACATCTAGTGTTGCCGTCTAAGCAGTAGTAACCCAATGCGAAAATTTCGGACTTTTTAGGACAACTTGGGATAACAAAATTCTGTTCTAAGTCGTTCTCTCCGAGACAAAGAGATGGAAAGGTCTTATTCCCTTTCCGAAGACAATTTATTTTTGCAAGAAGATAAGCCATAAGCCTAACAAATGACTGCAAGTAGTCGCGGCGAACATTGCTTTTGCCTGAGCTAGGCCTACTGTTGACAAATGAGATTTCTCAAAAAGAAACAAGCAAGACTTAGTTTATGAGCGTGGAAAAAATCCATGACCCACTGCACGGTGTGACTTTGGAGCAGATCGTGAACAGCCTGGTTACTCACTATGGTTGGGACGTGTTGGGGAGCCGTATAGCCATTCGGTGTTTCAACAGCGACCCTTCGGTGAAATCGAGCCTCAAATTCTTGCGAAAAACTCCTTGGGCAAGGAAAAAGGTCGAGGAGTTATACATCGCCACACAAGAGAGAGAATAGAAGAAGGATAGCCATTTAAAATTCATTAACCTGGCACTGATCCATTTCCTCCTTCGTTGACAAAGTGAGGAGTTTTTGATGACCTCCTACATCTTAAGGGTGAAATCAGAATGAAGGAGTAAAACTGTCTCAGGGTTGATTGAAAAATGATGAGAGAAAAAATCCGTAAATTCCTACAAAACCAGTGGATAGAGTGGCGTTGGCTCATTCTCTTCGTGGTACTTATTCTCATCCCGATTAGGTCAAGTTTTGCGGATTGGAATTGGGTTCCAAGCGGTTCAATGAATCCATCCATCCTGGAAGGTGATTTGGTCTATGTAGATAAGCTGGCCTATGATTTGCGTATTCCCTTAACGCTTCATCGTCTGAAGCAATGGTCAGATCCAGATAGAGGTGATATCGTCGTTTTGTTTTCGCCAAAAGATGGAATACGTTTGGTCAAACGAGTGATTGGATTGCCTGGCGATGAAATTGAAATGAAAAACAACATATTGTTCATTAACGGTGATCAATTAAGCTATTCGGAGCTACCAACGGAAACCACCAAAGATATGATGCCAGAATTCAGGAATCATTCAGTGTTTGCGGAAGAAGATTTGATGGGGATAAAGCATGCCGTTATGAGTATTCCAAATGTCCCGACATATAAGAGAAGTTTCTCAAAAATCATTGTACCAGAGGGTCAATATTTCATCATGGGAGATAATCGCGATAACAGCGAAGATTCACGGTTTTTCGGTTTTGCAGAGCGGAGACTGATTATCGGAAGAGCCACGAACATCATCGCCTCTTTCAATAAGCTGGATAAATACCAGCCAAGATTTACACGGTTCTTCACCTCTCTAAATTAAAAGCCTAAACAGGCCCCCACCTCCAGAGAAATAATGATATGAAGGTCGTGCAATGTTGGGATGATGGGGTGACAGCTGACATACGGCTGATTGATATTCTCAGGAGGCACAAAGCAAAAGCCACGTTCAACTTGAATGCAGACTTACACGGAAATACTCGTGACAAGGTGTGGGAATTTAAGGAAACCAAGGTACAACGTTTAGGAAAAGGCGAAATGGTAGAGGTTTACGAAGGATTCAAAATTGCAAATCACAGTCTCTCTCACCCTCGTTTAGAAACACTCTCACTGGATGAAGTCAGAGTCGAAATAAGAGAAAACCGGAAACAGCTCCAGGATTTTTTTAGACAACCTATCGATGGCTTCGCCTACCCTTTTGGTTCCTACAATGATTCTGTTATGGATGTGATTCAGGAGGAAGGTCATGCCTATGCCCGAACGACAAAAAGCGAAGTCCCTACCTTTCCTCCTCAAAGCCCGTTTGCATTTCATCCTTCCTGCCGTTTTCTGGCAGAAGATTTTTGGGGACGTTATGAAGCTTCCAAACAAAATGGTGTCTTTTATTTCTGGGGCCATTCCTACGAAATGATTTCAGAAGATATGTGGTCTGATTTTGAAAATAAAATTAAGAAAATTAATGAAGACCCTGAATCCGAGTGGTGTGATGTCGCTGATTTGTTTGGCTAAACCAATAAGAGGAACCCCTCTAGGCCTCTGAGACAACTCGGATGTAACATTGACTAAGGTTTAGCGTCTTTTAGGAATGATCACTATGAAACCCAGATGCAGAGGATATTGTTTTGGCATTGGTGCAAGCCGCTCGATCTACTAGAATCAATTCTCGATGAGTTCGTCACGTCTGGTTTTCCTCACAATGCTTGCAATGGTGGCGTTTGCGGGGAATTCATTACTCTGTCGAATGGCGCTAAAGCATACGAGTATCGATGCAGCCAGCTTCACTTCCATTCGAATCATCTCCGGCGGTCTTGTTCTTTGGCTAATGGTATGGATTCGTGGTGGTGGCATCTCTCAATTGGGGAATTGGACTTCTGCTCTTGCCCTGTTTACCTATGCAGCAGGATTTTCGTTTGCTTATATCAGCCTGCCAGCCGGAACCGGTGCCTTGCTTCTTTTTGGCGCCGTCCAGGCCACGATGATCGCCCATGGGTTTAGGAGTGGAGAGCGCCTGCACTCAAGACAGCTCTTCGGTCTCTTTTTTGCATTTGCCGGACTAATTGGTTTGCTACTACCGGGACTCTCCGCTCCACCACTTCAAGGTTCACTCTTAATGCTGGGAGCCGGTATTGCATGGGGCATCTACTCTCTGCGTGGCAAAGGCGCTGGTCATCCCATTTCTGTCACGGCAGGTAATTTCGTAAGAGCGGTTCCGTTCGCCTTAATCCTGAGCCTTACGATGATTTCACAACGTTCATTCGACTTTTCCGGCTTTTGGTATGCGGTGGCCTCAGGAGCATTAGCATCGGGAGTTGGCTATGCCATTTGGTACACGGCAATACGCGGATTAAAGGCAACCAGTGCGGCTACGGTGCAACTCAGTGTACCTGTTATTGCAGCAGTGGGTGGAATCATTTTCCTTGAGGAGCCAATTACCCTACGCCTTTTGATCGCATCTGTTGCCATTCTCGGAGGAATCGCATTGGTAACTTCCCCACAACGTTAAAACTCCGGGAGCGTTACATTGACTAGGGTTTGGCGTCTTTTAAGGATAATGCATATGAAATCCAAATGCAGAGGATTATGTTTTGGCATTGTTGGGATATTAATTACATACGGTTTTTCTGGATGTACAGGGGTAATAACGCGCACTTTCTACATTGGAAACGGCTACCCTGAAGTGAGTAGTGATTGGGAGCCCCCTCGGGCAGATGAAAATCGTGTTATCATATACATGGTTGAAGGTGGTCCAAATATTAACAATTCAACAGGTTATGTGGATCTTTTGACCATCGATGATAGAGTTTATGTTTTCCGAGGAGAATCTTTTAGTCATGTGGATCTTCCTATTGGCACACATGTTTTCACCGTTTCAAAAGTGAAAAAAATTCCTGTTTTTGGCCCTGGAATCAAACTTCGAGAAGGTAAGTATCCGATAGAATTGGAGATAACCCTCGATAATGTCATCTACATTAAGTTAGAAAAAAGCGGAGTTGATATACTTGATCGTGGAGCAGAAATTACCCCGAAGCTTATGAAAGAGTCAGAAGCGCTAAGTGAGTTGGAAAGTTTGGTGGAAAATACAGGATTTATTACGAACATTCGGATCAAGTGATCTGGAGAAGACTAGAGCTTTCTTCTGCCATATTTTGAAATCAATGAAACCCCAAAACATTGGATACCGCACAGATTGTATTTTTCATGAGCAGAATGGTGTCATCGAAGAAAAGCCCGATTACTATGTGATCCGAACTCCCTCCAATCCCCTGTTTTGGTTTGGTAACTTTATTTTGTTTAAGAATTCACCTTGTAACGAGGACTATCTTACTTGGATGGATATTCACCAATCAGAGTTCGGCGAAACCTTAACCCACGTTACTTTTGGGTGGGATCCCGAAAACCAAGGAACCGTGGATGAATTCCAGCATAACGGCTTTAATCTGGTGGATGACGTTGTGCTTCGAATGCGTAAATACAAGGCCATCGCTAGGATCAACCGAGATATTGAGATCCGAAAGATTTCCAATGACCGCGATTGGGCCGCTGTGACGGCGCTGCAAGTCAAAATAGATACTGAAGACATGGGCTTTGGAGATGAAGACAAAGGAGCTTTCAGAAAGTCGCAGGAGATCGCCTTTCGAAAAATGATAGAGATAGGCCGCGGTGATTGGTGGGGAGCGTTTCTGGGCGATGAATTGATTTCCAGCATGGGTCTGTTCTTCGACAGAGATCTAACAATCGGAAGATTTCAGAATGTCGCGACTGCCTCAAAACATAGAGGCAAAGGTGCCTGTACAACGTTGCTGGATTGCGCATCCAGGAATGCCTTCGAAGAGGTTGGCGTAAAGGAGCTTGCTATCAATACAGGAGACGATGAAAGCAACCCCGCGAAACATGTTTACCAGGCAATCGGATTTCGAGATGGAATAAAAAGTTATGGCTTAACCATATCTAAACCACACCTTCAGGGGCTCAACCCTGATACTTCAACTGACACACCGTTGAGTTAATCTCATAAAATTATGGAAATCCGAAAAGCAGAAAGTAAAGATGTTGATGGAATGGCACGTGAAGGTCTTATCTTAAGGAACTAATACTTAGAATTGTGCAGAACAACCGACGGTCAAAAAATCGAATACTCTTAGTAACCCTGATGTTGGTTATTCTGATTATCTTATACACAGGCCTCAACAGAAACGACAGAATAAAAGGGAATGCCTTTAGCTGGAATCAAAACGATAGCATTACCTTTGAAAAGGGTGCTATCGCTTATACAGAGCCATTTATAACACCAACGCTAGCCGAGCAACTCAACGACAACGAATTTCAGATTGAAATAGAGCTTGAGCTCCCCGAACCCATTCCTAAGGGCCAACACATATTAACGATACCTTCTGCAGATAATAACAAAACTGCCCTAACTTTGTGGCAGTGGAAAAACACGTTTATCGCAATGAATGGTGATGACTATGACCATTCTCGTAGGCTTCCGAGAATCACAACCTCGCTTGATTCAAATAGGCATACTATCAAGCTGAAATCATCAAAGGGGAACACAGAGATCTTCGTTGATGGCAAACACATCCGAAGCTTCGAGAAATTCAAACTGAACATTCCAACGCAGAGTCCAGCAAAGGACGAAGGCTCGAGAATAATTCTGGGCAACTCGATGACACGTGAAAACAGCTGGCAAGGGACTCTACACAGGCTCACGATTTATGCGACAGATCCACTTGAAGAAAATGGTGCGACAAAGCCAACCACACTGATAGAATATCAATTTGACGAACAAGAGGGGCGGACGGTTTACGACCATTCGAGTTTTGAAAATCATCTTTATCTACCAACCACTCCACCTATCCTGGGGCGCAGCTTTCTTGTTTCGGAACTCGACATAACAAGAATCTCCTACGAGTCAGCTTTCGATGTCATTCTAAATTTTTGCGGTTTCGTCCCTCTGGGGCTAGTCATGATGGCTTTTTTAAGAAGCATAAAAAAACCATTACTTATTAGTTTTCTCCTCACTATTGTTAGTGCCTTCGCTATCAGTCTATTTATTGAATATTCTCAGTCCTGGATGATAGAGAGAAGTTCAAGCCTGCGTGATTTGATCCTTAATGCCAGTGGAGCTTTTCTCGGAATTTTACTCTATTCTCTGTTCACAAAATTACTGGGCTTGTTCAATAAGCACGTAGACGGTTTAAATAACCAAACGTGAAAAATGAAGAGTTGAAGCCTTTCGTTTGATTATGTTATCTTACTGAACAATACCTAGCATTCATTGTCCCATGGTTTCTAATATGCCCTCACTTTTCTCAAGATTTGGCTTCTCCTGCTTTTTGGTTCTGTCTGGTTTTTGTAACCTGGCGCTACTGGGGAATGAACCGGATACGGAAGAAACATGGCCCGAGGTAACGTTTCCGAGCCCTGAGGAAAGAGCCGATGCATTTATTCCTGGAGAAGAATATCATTTCAGGGCGGGTTGGGGCATCTTTCGGAAAGTCGGAAAGATAGCCGTTAAAACAAACATGGAAGAGAGAAATGAAAAAGAGGCGTTTCATTTGGAGACCTCTTTTGCGACATCAGGGTTTATTCGAGCCCTGTATGGAGTTGACGCCAACTCCAATTCCTACCTTGACCCCATCGAATGGCGTCTTCTCTCGATCGATGCAGAGGGCAAAACGGGTAAAGGAGAAACCCGAAACATAACGGAAATTGATTATGAAAAAGAGACTCTCACTTTTACGGATGCTGCCAATCCAGGTCAAAGCTACTCAGTTAAACTGCCCTACTCCCATCCTCTAGATTTTATTTCGGCTCTTTTACAGACTCGAGCATGGAATCTGAAAGTTGGTCGCTCCTTCCCCATTTTCATTGCAGGCGATGGAAAGGTTTACCTTGCAGATATTGATGTTGTTGAAAGGAAAAGCATTTCGACTGCTTTTGGCAAAAAGGAGGCATTTAAGCTTGTTCCTCGAATGGAGTTTCGCCCATCCGGGATTTTGTCAGAAGGTGGACGTGTCGCAGTGTGGATAACAGATGATGAGCTGAGACTTCCAGTTTTACTTGAGGTGAAGGTTGCTATTGGAACGGCTAAACTTCGTTTAGATTACTATAAATCTCCTGCAGTGGAGTTAATTAAAAAGAAACGCCGAGATCGGCGTTAGCGAGAAAATCAATGAATCTGATTCGCTCTTGAATCGCATTGTCTGTTTTGATACTAAATGAAGTTATGTTTTCTGTGAGAATTTTTTTGGGGAAGCCTCTTATTGTAATTGTATCCATATCTTCTTTGCTTTCTGGCTGTTCGATCAATGAAATGGTGGTTAACAAAATGGGAGATGCGTTGGCGAAAGGAGGAACAACTTTTAGCTCGGATGATGATCCAGAATTAATCAGAGAAGCACTTCCTTTCAGTTTAAAATTGATGGAGAGCTTGTTG
>CAXMUM010000015.1:258-20103 GCA_964196585.1 uncultured Opitutaceae bacterium | reverse complement strand
TGGCGTGAGAGACGACAGCATCGAGATTGCGATTGGACTGGGCGAGTGTTTTACCTTCCGGAGCTATATCACGATCATGGAAACAATAGAACGGAGCTTGTATTTTCTGAAAAAATTCAAAGGCGGCATCCATGCGGGTCTTCGCTGTGCTCACGATGTCTGAATTGCCTTCCCATTTGCGGGATATGGTAGCCGATCCAAATGGATCGGTTCCAGCTCCTCTGAAACTATGCCAGTAAGCGATGGAAAACCGAAGATGATCTTTCATGGATTTTCCATCAATGACTTCATCTGGATTGTAATGCTTGAAAGCCAACGGATTGTTAGAATCGGAACCCTCATAGGGAATTACCGGAATTTTAGGGAAGAAAGATTTGTTCTTTTTCATATTGGAAATGAGAACTTTAGACTTCTAAAAGGCTCCGTGTCACGCACAGACTTAAACCGGGTTTGGATGCGCTCTTCTTCAAGTTGTCCAACTAGAAATTTAGCTCGATACCTGCTTTGAGTGTTCTTGGCTTCCCTGGGCGCGCTCCAGCTGGGTGGCGTGAGGCAATGTAGGTTTTGTCGAAAAGGTTATGGATCCCTGTGAAAACCGTAGCTGCATCGTTGATGCGATAATTCATCGAAAGATCCACAAGGAAGTAGCTGTCAATTTTTCCAATGCGAGCATCGGGATCACCATCAGGATTCACTTGGTTGGTAGTGTTGCTCGCTGTTGAATAGGTTGAATCAACATAAATTGTATCGAGGTAGGCACCAAAATATCCGTATTCAATACCTGTTGAAAAATGGATTTGGTATTTTGGAATATAGGGAGCGTTTGCTCCATCTGTTCCACCACTGAATATCGATTCCGCATCTGTGGAACGCGAATCACCAACTAGTTTAGATGAAGTAGAGGTGAAGGCGAGAGAGGTCGGTAGACTGAATGCCCATTTGTTTATTAATCCGAGATCCATTCCAATGAGAAGTTCGAGTCCATAAGAGTTCACATCCCCCACGTTTTCTGTGTTTCCGGTTCCGGATCCTCCAATGTTATCAATGACAATAAGATCGCTGAAATCTGTTTTGAACAGAGTGGTCTCAACATTGAATCCACTTTCGCTTCTGTGGCGAAGACCAAGTTCATAACCGATGGATTTTTCCAATCCAACATTACTCCTGGCGTGGGCGCGAGGGCCTGGGACAGAGGTGCCGCGATAGACACCGCCAAACACACTGGTCTCTGGAGACGTGCGATAATTAAACCCTATGCCCGGAGAGAAATAATCGAGTGAAGAAGTCCCTGAGCCAGTTATGAGCTCAGGTTGTCCACTTGTATTATAATCGATATATTCATTATTTATGGACTCATAACGAACACCTGGGATAAGTGTGAGATCTCCCATTGAAATCGTGTCCTGGACATGGAAAGAGATACTTTCAGCGGCTTGGCGACGGTTTCCGCCACTACCATCCGGTCCTGTTATTGTGCCTGTGATAGCTCCAGTGTTATCTTGAATATATGAATCGTCTCTTTGGAAACGACGAACGCGATCCACGTGGTAACGGACGCCACCTTCGATTTGATGTTTTATCTCTCCGGCAGAAAAAGTATACTGAATGTCGGACTGAATCCCTCCGAGATAATAGTCTCGATTGTTATTCCGATAGTCGAGCTGCCCGGATGTGGTCCCTTCAAGGATATCAAGAGCTGAGCCGCCTGTAGCCAGTGCTTCTCCCAGATTGTATCTTGTTCCTGAACTTGTTTCGATCCGTCTGAGCTTAAACCAATTTCGATGGAAATTCTGGTAATAAGTAGTTGTTGCAATAGTCAAACTGTCATTGGGAGAGATAGAGTAGCGGAGAGAGGTTCGAGTCCCATGTGTTAGGATGTTGTCAAATCGAGTGGCCGCATAGCGATTGAAGGGATCTAGAGGGAAATCTCTATCTGCAAGGCCAAGATAGGTTTCGTCAGCATCAAAGTCTGAATAGCCGACTTTAAAATCAAACCGTTGTTGTATTTCGCCATTCGGTTCCCAGAAGAACTTGATCATCGATTCGTTCTTAGCAAAACCTGTTTTATCTGATCCTCCATAGCCCGCTGCCTCCTCAATGTGTTTGAAACCGTCGCTGCGTTCGTCATAGTTTTCGATCAGATAGCCGAACCTTCCAGCATCTGTTTTAAAACTCTTTCCGTAATTAAAATGGACCAGCGTTTCTGTGTTGGATCCATAGGAAATTTTGAGATAGCCGCTAGCGGCGTCAGGAATGGTCGTGGAGAGGTAATTGATGACTCCTCCAGTTGTATGCGGGCCATACTTAATTTGGCTGGATCCTTTTAAAATTTCTAGTCCTCTCATTCTCCCAATTGTTGGAGTGTAATAAGCAGATGGGGCGGAATAGGGAGCTGGAGCTGTTACAATGCCATCTTCCATCAAGGTAACTTTTGCACTTCTGCTGCCATCCACACCTCTCAGGCTGATATTTGCAAAGAGACCATAACCATCCTCCTGACGTACATAGACACCTGGTGTCGAGAGAAGTACCCGATTGATGTCGGTGTAAGTCTGATTCGTAATATCCGAGTGATCAATAAATCTTCCGGACCCTGGGAGATAGTCGGCATTTTCCTTCGAGCCGATAACAGTAAAGGTATCGAGTTGAATGATAGGTGAGTCATCAACCGCCATCTCTTCTTCGTTGGCATGGGTTTGGGCGATTCCCATAAAAGCCAAAATGGCTACCGATACCGTGGATCTACGGAATATATTGCTAATCGTTTTCAGTTTTAACAAAGGAGTTTTCATTATTTCAATTCGTGAAGCTGAGATTCAGTATCATTAATGCAAGTCTTTTTTTGAGATACAGTCTCAATAGGGTCTCATGAAAGGAATCTAAAATTGGATGAAAATTTATCTCTCTATAAATAAGTAACTTATGAATGTTATAAATTTTAGTGAGGTATCATAATTTTTCATTTTACATGAGAATTCTCACTAGATTGAGCACATCTGAGAGAATATTGAGAGGAATCTTTATATGGAGATGGGTAATTAAGTATGAGAATGGTTATGGCAGACAGGGAGTTGACCAAAGGAAAGTATTCGTCTGGAGTGCAGTCGTGCAAAAGTCTCTCTCATTGACGGTAAATTTAGGTGAACGCAGCTACCCTATTAATAGTAGTGTTTATCCAGAGTCGTTTTCGTATCAGTTGAAGGAACTGATCGATTCTGGTCGACGGGTTGTAGTCGTTACAGACGATAACTTGATCAAAGCGCAGGCCTCCTTTTTTGAGCAGATCATTGGAGATGTCCCGAGATATGTGATTCCGGCTGGAGAACAATCCAAGTCACTGGAATGCTTGAGTGCTCTTTATTCATTTTTTGCACGCGAAGCTCTGGATCGAAAAGGCGTGATCATTGCGATTGGTGGTGGCGTAGTGGGAGATCTTGTGGGATTTGCCGCCGCTTCGTTTCTAAGAGGAATTGATTTCTTTCAAGTTCCAACGACGTTATTGGCAATGGTTGATAGTTCAGTCGGAGGAAAGACTGGTATTAATTTACCCGAAGGTAAGAACCTGGCTGGAGCGTTTCATCAACCCAATGCTGTTTTTATAATAACAGATGTTTTGAAGACCTTACCTGCAAGAGACTTTGCGGCCGGCACTGCGGAAGTGCTGAAGTATGGATTATTGGCAGATGAGAAGCTGTTCTCAGAATTATCGGGATTGAATGGTTTGGCAGCCAGTGACGAATGTTTGCCTGAAATCATCTACCGTTGTTGCGAGATAAAGGCCGGGGTAGTCAAGGAAGATGAAAAGGAAACTGCAGCCATCGGTGGAAGAGCATTGCTGAATTTGGGACATACTTTTGCTCACGCGATTGAGAATGTAGCAGGTTATGGGGAATATCTGCATGGTGAAGCAGTTGGCATCGGATTGGTGGCTGCCGCACGTCTTTCAAGTCGCTTAGGTTATCTATCGGATGATGAGGTTTCTTTGATAGAGAAGGTGGTTTCAACGTATCAGCTGCCAGTGAAGTTGAAAGAGTCTTTAAATATTGAAACCTTGATCGGTGCTATGAAAAAAGATAAAAAGGTTTCGCAGGGTGCTATCCGTTTTGTTGTTCTTGAAAGTATCGGGAAAGCGATTACATTAGAGGACGTAGAAATTACCCAAATTGAAGGTGTTCTATCTAGTTTAGGCGCAGTGTGAGGTGATTTTGAGATCGTTATGTCAGCTATCGACGAAGATATAGTCCGTGAATATTTTGAACAGAACGGTTTTCTGGTTCGGCAGTCCAGAAAATATCAGGTTCAGTCTCGAAAGAAAACGAGTGAGGAGGCAATCGATTTATTGGTTTATAATCCAAGGTATGTCCGCGGTGAACGGAAGGCGGGTTTTTTCCTATTTCCGAGTGAACTTCCTTATGTTCATCGTGCGATGGTTTCTGTTAAAGGATGGCATTCAGGGCGGTTTAACCCTGCGACTCTCAAAAGTAGCCCCGACATCTTTCGTTTTCTAGAGGAGAATGTACAAAAGGAAGCCCATCGTTTTTTTTCAGATGAAACTCTTACTGATGAAGAGCAGAAGGACCTTACTAAAATTCTTGTGACACCTGGCTTGCCTACTCAGGAGCCTTACCGCAGTCAAAGTGTAGAGTTGCTGAAGGAACGGGGTGTTGATGGAATCATTTCATTTCGTTCGATGCTAATCGACTTAATTGATCGGGTGGAGGTGAATCTTAATTACCGAAAATCAGATACATTGCAGATACTACGTTTACTCAAAAATTATGAGTTGTTGAAGAATCCTCAAATGGACTTGTTTTCCGAGAAGGGAAGTGGAATTGGTATAAAACGAAAATGATGTTCTTCGCTCGACTTTTATGCCTTGGATTCTGACAGTGCGGTTATGATTCATCCGTCTGCTATTGTTTCAACCGAGTCCAAAATCGGTAAAAATGTAACAATTGGCATTGGTGCCATTATCGAGGGAGATGTGGTCATCGGTGCTGGGTGTGTTATAGAGCCATATGCAATCCTTAAACGTGGTACGATTCTGAATGATGAGGTGAAAGTTCATAGCCATGCGGTCATTGGGGGTCTCCCTCAGGATTTTTCTTTTGAGGAAGAAACTGTCTCGGGCGTTCGCGTGGGACAGCGGACGGTGATTCGTGAAGGGGTAACCCTCAATCGGGCATCAAAGGAGGGTGGGTATACAGAAGTAGGCAGTGATTGTTTTCTGATGGCACTCTGCCATATGGCACACGACTGTTGTATTGGTGACAATGTGGTATTGGGGAATAATGTGATGCTGGCCGGATTTGTCTCAGTGGGAGATTATACTTTTATGGGAGGTGGCGTGGGGGTACACCAATTTTGCAGAATAGGTGAAGGGGTGATGGTCTCCGGAAATGCTTCTTTGTCCAAAGATGTGCCTCCCTATATGATGGTTGCAGAAAGAGATGATTTGATCGGACTGAATTTGGTTGGCTTAAAACGTCGGGAATTCTCTCGTGACGAAATATTGGATATAAAAGAATGCTACCGGCATGTGTATGGAGTGTCAGGGAATTGTCGAAAATTGGCTGCTTCTAGTATGCCAAAAGGACCAAAAGGTCGAGTCTTTCTCCAATTTTTTGAAACTGGGGAAAGAAGTTTTGTAAAACCTCGTTATGGGGTTTCTGAGATTGAAGTGTAATGGCGAAGATCCGTTTAGCGATAACCTGTGGTGATCCCTCTGGAGTGGGTCCTGAAATCATCGAAAAATGGTTAGAAAGTAGTGTTGGGGAGGCCGCTGAACTTTCACTGATCGGTCCGAGAAGTTGGTTGAGTAAACTGAAAAGTGCATTGCCGTTTTCAAGGATCGGAGTAGGTGACGAAGGATTTTGTATGTCTCTCGGGTGTCCTTCGAAAGAGGGTTCCCGCATAGGGCTTCTCGCAATGGAAGAGGCTGCTCAAGGTTGTTTGGCGGGTAAGTTTGATGCGGTCGTGACCGCTCCGGTAAGCAAAAATGCCTTACAAGAGATTGGGTTTCCGTTTCCTGGTCAGAGCGAATTCTTTGCGGATTGTTGGAAGGGAGAACCAACCATGGCATTCACTGGAGGTCGTTTGAGGGTTGTATTGGCGACGTGGCACATTCCACTTCAAGAGGTATCTGTGAAATTGAACTCGGTCTTGATTGAACGAGCTGTTCAGCGGGCTGATTGGCTGTGCAGAGCTGAAGGTGTTGCTTTGCCTCGAATCGGTATTTGTGGTCTAAATCCCCATGCTGGAGAGAAGGGACTGCTAGGGAAGGAAGAGATGGAATGGATTGATCCTTGTTTAGAGGAACTCCGGGAGGAATATAAAGAGGTCTCATTGTGTCAGCCAGCAGATACCCTTTTTGCACGTGCGTTGGAGGGAGAGTTCGATGTGATTGTAGCGCTATACCATGATCAGGGATTGGCGCCTCTCAAAACCATCGATTTTCATGAAGCCGTAAATGTCACTCTGGGACTTCCTTTTATCCGAACAAGTCCCGATCATGGAACTGCTTTTGGAATTGCGGGAAAGGGTACAGCTAGACAGACAAGCTTCAGAAATGCGGTAGATCTGGCTATTCAGCTAACTCAATTCCGAATGGACGAGAAGAATCGCTGAGTGTCCGTTTAAGAAATGACTAAGGTATTTGTAAGGCATCTTAAGGGTAGTCCTTGTCTCGAAACTGGATTTCCTAATGTCAGATGATCCCGGAGAGAAGTGCTTGTAAAATGGATATCTATCCTCATTGCTCTCCTTGCATGTAGCCAGATTTGGTTAACTTAATCATAATGATGACATCGAAAATTGATATTCCATTAATGGAGGGTGTGCGTGAGGGTAATGACAGATTGGTCAAACTCACGGAGGCCGCTATTGGAAAAATCACTTTATTGTGTGAGAGGGAGGTAGGTGACAAAAACTATTTGCGTTTGGGGATATCTGGTGGGGGATGCAATGGGTTATCCTACAAAATGCGATTTATTACAGAGCCTAAGCAGGGTGATATTTTGATTCGAGCTGGCAATGCTTTGGTGTTGATCGATAGCAAGAGTGCCCTCTACTTGAAGGGTACGCATCTGGATTACTCTGACGCCTTGATTTCGGGTGGGTTCAAGTTTTCGAATCCCAATGCAAAATCGAGTTGTTCTTGTGGGGAAAGCTTCAGTATCTGAAGAGTTGATGGTTAAAAATGACGAAAATTGATTTTAGGATGGCTAAATTCTTATCCCGGGAAAAAGATTGTAAATTGCTGGGGAATAGGAGAGAAAAAAATCCTTTAAAATCACAACTTAACTTAATCAGATTATTTAATGCCAAGACCACAGTCATCGGGTCGATCTAAGTATCAAAGCCGAAATAATGATCCCTTTGCGAATATTCGCCGAAATAAAAGGGTACGTGCACCAAAAGTGAGGGTCATCGGACCAGATGGAGGGCAGCTTGGAATGATGTCCTCGCAGGAGGCATACAATATGGCTCAAGGGGTTAATCTCGATTTGGTTGAGATATCTCCTACAGCAACTCCTCCTGTTTGCCGAATCATGGATTTTGGCAAGTACGTTTACGAACAACAGAAGAAAGATAAAGAGAGCAAAAGTAAGAGTAAGGGCACCTCAACCAAGATGAAAGAGGTCAAGTTTCGTCCCAGGGTGGAGCTTCATGATTTCATGACTAAGTTACGCCGGGCTGAAGGATTTTTAAGTAAGGGTAGTAAGGTAAAAATGACTCTGTCATTTCGGGGTCGGGAAATGGCACATAAAGAGGTCGGATTTGAGACGATAGGGCGGGCCATTAACGATTTGAGCCACATTGCGACAGCAGATAGTGCACCAAGGTTGGCCGGGCGAAACATCAATGCGATGCTTTCACCACTGCCTGCTAATAAACGAAAAATTAAATATAACATTAAGGATGAGGAAGAAGAAGTAGTAGCAGAAGAATCAGAATGATTCTTTTTGAGTATGTCCTTATTATTTTTCTAGATTGTCCGTTTCTGATCTCATTTGTTCCTCTGTTTTGATGAGATCGGTTGTTTGTTTTTACCTCTGAGAAATAAACAGGATGTCTTATAAAGTGAGGAAGAGATGGGTTTTGGTAGCGATTTCATTAGTGTGTCTAGCGCTCATCGGATGCTCCGCTATACGCGAAGAAAGCTCGATTCATATAGAGGGGCGAGAATATCGAAGTTTGAGGTCAGTCTCTGAACGTTATGGAGCTAAGCTTGGTGGCATATCGGATGAGGATAAGGTTGAGCTTCGTGGAGATTTTGGAGAGATCGATTTCAGAGGGGCGAGCCGTGAAATTCAGTTGAATGAGTTAAAGGTTTTTCTGGGAGATGCAATTCTCAAGAGAAATGATTCCCTATATGTATCCCTATTGGACATACAAAAATTTATTGAACCTTTAATGGAACCTGCATCGTTTGCACCTTTGCCTAGTGTAAATACAATCGTTATAGATGCTGGGCATGGAGGGCAAGATATTGGGACCCAAAATAAGAAATTGGGATTGGATGAGAAAGATCTCGCTCTGGACGTAATTCTCTATCTTGAGATCCTCCTGGAAGAGAAAGGGTATGCAGTGATTCTTACCAGGAATGAAGACCGCTACCTGGGGCTTGAAGAAAGAACAGAAATCGCTCGAAATCAGAAGGCGGATTTATTTTTGAGCCTACATTTTAATGCAGCTGGAAACCTAGAAGCTTCTGGAACTGAAACATATATACTGACACCTCAGTATCAACGATCGACGGGCAGCAGCGAAATGACTGAGAATGATGCTATCGAATTGGCGGGAAACAAATGGGATCCTTGGAATGCCGCTGTTGGATTTTATCTCCATCGTCAATTGGTATATGAGCTAAAAGGTGATGATCGTGGGCTCAAAAGAGCCCGTTTTGCTGTATTGCGTAATCTTGATTGTCCGGGAGTTCTTATCGAGGCAGCTTTTCTCTCCAATGCGGAGGAAGCGAATAGGGTAAAGACTGTTGCTTTCCAAAAAAGACTAGCCCATTCGATTGCAACTGGGGTAGAAGTGTATGAGCGAATGCTTAGAAGGACCAAAAAAGAAGTTGCCCAGTGAAAACAATTATTTTGATAGGAATCGGAAGCGGTTTAGGGGGAATACTACGTTATTGGCTGTCCGGAGTTGTTGCAGAGAGGATTGGCGAGACGTTTCCTTGGGGCACAATGTCAGTTAATATTATCGGTTCACTTCTGATTGGTCTGCTGGCGGCCTTTGTTGATTCCGAGCGGGTTTTAATGAGTCCAGGAGGCAGGCAGTTTTTAATGATGGGAGTTTGTGGCGGCTTTACGACGTTCTCTTCATTCAGCTTACAGACATTTCGCTTGATGCAGGACAATGAGTGGTTACACGCAGGAGGAAACATTCTATTGAGTGTTGTCCTGTGCTTGCTTAGCGTTTTTGCCGGATATAAGCTTGGTCAGTTAGTTAATTGAAAGGTTTCCCATGAAATTACCAACTGAAGGAAAATTATTGAGAATCTTTATTGGAGAGAGTGATTCTTTTGAGGGACGACCTCTCCATGAAGTTATCGTACTCAAGGCAAGAGAGCTTGGGCTGGCCGGTGCAACTGTCTTAAGAGGAATGATGGGGTTTGGGGCAAGTAGCCGTTTACATACGTCTAAGATATTGCGGTTGTCAGATGATCTGCCTATTGTTGTGGAGATAGTGGATAGTGAAGAGAAGATATCCCATTTACTCCCTTTTTTGGATGAAGTTGTGGCTGACGGAATGACTACTATGGAAGACATCCAGATATTGAAGTATAAAGGGCGTGAGTCATCCAAGAATAATTAATCTATCGAAATTTCGATTATCATTCTTCTGTTGCCTGTGTCTTTTATCGCGAGAAAGACGTCTCTGGAAGGGTCTTAATTAAGTCATTTATCCTTAACGAACAGCTGCATAAACTTGGAGGCCTTTAGGATTTTTTTCGGGGAAATTTGTACGAATCAGTAGCGGAGCCTGAGCGGGCTCGGAAGTCTGTTTGGGGGTAATGATTAGATCAAAAATGTTAGGATCTTCTGTAGAAGCTAAGTCCACTGTAAAGTTAGGATCATCATTTTTGACAGCGATTGGTTTGATCATTTCAGAATCTAAAACGGTCAACTTGATTGTTTTTGAGATAAGGTCTTCACCTTTCTTCCAGAAGACAAAAAAGGGCTTCGCCTTAATCAATTCTGGGATATCCACTTCTAGCTTAAGCTCAGTCGTTGTTTCACCGTTTTCATCTGTAACAACAGTAATGGTTTTCCGCTGCTTTCCGCTACGTGCTCCAAAGTTAAAGAGTGCTTTAATTTGTCCACTTTCACCCGGCGAATAGATCTTTTTATCCAACTCTGGAACCGTACAACCACAGCTCGATTTTACTAAAAGTACCGTGACTGGATGAGCATTCTCATTGGTGAAGCTATAAACTGCTACCGCTTTATCGTCATCTGGTTGAGCCTGGATAAAAATGTGCTCTTGCTCATATGTTAGCCCATAGGCATAGGATGCAGAGATTACTGCAAGAAAAAGGAGAATAGGTAACGTTAGTCTGTTTTTCATTTAAAAATTTGCAGCATTATTATGACTCGATTTTGGCGCCCTCGTTGTAGATAGACATGAAAAAGTCGGATTGGTTCAATTTCCGATCCGACTTTTAGAGAATAATGTAAAGACAGAATGTTATACTTTATTGATAATTTTATCGGCTAGTCCGTATTCAATGGCTTCCGTTGCATTGAGCGTGAAGTTTCGGTCTGTGTCCTGGATAATCTTTTCTAGGGACTGCCCAGAAGCTTCTGAAAGAATCTCGTTCATTTTCTCCCGAGTCCGTTCCATTTCCTGGGCCCAGATATTGATATCAACGGCCGGCGCTACCATTTGCCCGGAGGTGAGGGGCTGATGAATGAGAACGTGGGCATTGGGAAAAAGGTAACGATTTCCTTTATCAGCAGCGGAAAGAAGAATTGATCCCATACTGGCAGCCATTCCTGTGACGATAACTGTTACAGAAGAGCTAATTAGCTTAATGGTATCGTAGATGGCCATTCCTGAAGTAACGATACCACCGGGTGTATCGATGTAAAAAGTGATGGGTTCTCCGGGGTTGGTTGCCTCCAGATAAAGAAACTTTTCAACAAGATCCTTGGCGGATTCTTCGTTTACCTCACCCCAAAGGAATACTTTCCGCTGATCGAGGAATTTCTTCTGCATTAAGGACCCAACCGATGTTGTTTGCCCATTGTTCTGGTTGTCTTTTTCCGTCATAGGTAGTCAGATAAAATTGTATTTTGTAGAAAGTAAGGGAGCAGAAATGTCTCAGAAGACAAGCTTCGAATCTTTTTCTCTGAAACATCTCTTCTTCGAAAAAAAGAAAGGTTGGAAGCCCATGATAGCGCAGGGGACTTAGATCAAGCCCAGGGTCATTTTGCCTTCTTCGCTGATCATTTCCTGAGTCCATGGTGGATCCCAAACTAGATTGACCTCTGCACTTTTTAACCCGGGAACTGTTAGAACTTTGCTTTTGGCATCTTCGGCGATGGCTGGCCCCATGCCACATCCAGGCGCCGTTAAGGTCATCTGAATTTCGCCATGAAAACCTTTTTCGGGGATATCCTTCACTTCCAGGGAATAAACTAATCCGAGATCCACTATATTGACCGGTATTTCAGGGTCGTAGACATTACGGAGTTGAGTCCACATGGCTGTTTCATCTGGAGGTCCTTTGTGATCGTCCTTTGAGGTGGATTGCTCTGCATCGTCTAGGAAAGAGGCATCTAACCCCAGTGCTTCCACTTGGTTCCCTTCAATCCTAGCGAGACCGGAATCGGTCATGACAGTGAAGCTTCCACCCAGTGTTTGTGTAATATAGACGCGTGCTCCTTCTTTTAAAACAACCGGATCACCGCTGGGTATCTGAACAGCTGGGCAGTCCCTGGTAAGTATACATTCTTTAGAGTCAGACATCACTTAACCCTTATATATTTTGAAATTTAGTTTGAATGAGCTCGCGAATGTGATCGGCGAGTTCGTTGTCACCTATTTTTGAAATAATTTCTTCGAAAAAACCGAAGACGAGAAGTTCTTTTGCTTTGTGAGGTTTGATCCCTCTAGCAAGCATGTAGAATAGTTGAGCTTCATCTATTTTACCTGTAGTGCCACCGTGACTACATTTGACGTCATCGGCTTTGATCTCAAGTCCTGGCAAAGCATTTGCTTCTGCTTCTGTGCTGAGGAGGAGATTTCGATTCGTCTGGTAAGCGTCTGTTTTTTGCGCTTCTTCGGCGACCTTTATGAGGCCGGAAAAAATGGTCTTGGACTTATCTATCAACACATTCTTGTAGAGAAGGTTGGAGGTTGTATGTGGAGCTCGGTGCGATTGGAGAGTTCTTTGGTCAAGTTCTTGCTCCTTGTCTGCCACGCAAAGAGATAGCATTTCAATATGCGACCCTGCCCCTTTCAAGAGGCTTTGATTTTCGGAGCGGAGGTGCTGGCATCCAAGGTTTACACTCAAGGTATTGACGGTAGCATCCTGTCCTGTTGTTACGGAATTAATATGGACCCCGAGAGTCCTAGATCCCCAATTTTGAAATGATCTATATGTGAGCGTCGCGTTTGCACCTGCAAAAAGGTGGTTAAAGCCACAGACGAAATTTTCCTGTCCAGGCGACTTTGCATTAAAGGTATCAACGAGAGTTACATTGGAGGATTCTTCTGCGATAACCAATGTATGGGGAAAGAGTGCCGTCTTCTCAGAGATTGCCCAATGATTGGCGATGAAGGGGCGCTCGATCACAACACCTTTGGGGACATAAAGCAGATATCCATCAGAGACAAAAGCGGAGTGAAGCGCTGCAAATTTCTCAGATCCAAGATGAGGGTCCTGGGTCATGAAGTAATCTTTTAGCACCTCACTATGATGTTTGAGAGCCTCTGACAGTGGTTCCCAAATAACACCTTTGGCTTTAAGATCATCACTGATCTGTTGAACTGAAATCGGTTTATTGTCAGCGAAGATGATTTGTCCTGAAGGATTTGAAATAACGTCTGATTGTTCGACCAAGTCCTTTGTCTCTACTGGCTTCTCTGGAATGATGAAGTCGTATCCATCAAATGTAAGAGATTTGACGTTGGCGAACCGCCATTCCTCATTTTTGCGCGTGGGCATGGGAAGAGATTGGAAAGCGTCGAAAGCTTTCGTTTTCATGTCCTTCCACCAATCTGGCGTTTCTCGGCACGATTCGAGTTGTTGCGCAAATTCTTCGGCAATCCCGTTATTTTCCGAATGGTTTTGTTCGGGTAAGTCTGTTTTAGTGATTGTGTTCAACTGAAGATGAGAGGCTATTAAATTGGTCGTTATAGTTAATATATGAAAGAAAAGTAGGGTGTCCTTCTTGGTTTCCTAACCAACGGAACCTTCCATTTCCATGTCGATGAGTCGCTTGAGCTCCACGCTGTATTCCATAGGAAATTGTCTGGTGAGATCATTCACAAATCCGTTAACACTCAAACTCATGGCTTCTCCCTCTGTCAGACCACGTTGCTGCATATAGAATATTTGCTCGGCACTTACTTTTGATACAGAAGCTTCGTGCTGAACAGAGTTCTTGTTGCCACGTACTGTGATGGCTGGGTAGGTATCTGTGCGAGAGTTGTTATTAATAAGGAGGGCATCGCACTCTGTATTGTTCTTGCATCCTTTAAGATGCTTGGGGATGTGGACCATTCCTCGATACGTTGAACGGCCTTCACCAACGGAGATAGATTTGGCGATAATATTGCTGGTTGTCTCATCTGCAGCATGGATCATTTTGGCTCCAGTGTCCTGATGTTGTCCATCGTTCGCTAGAGCGATGGAAAGAACCTCACCTCTGGCTTTACGTCCCTTCAGGATAACACCTGGGTATTTCATCGTGAGCCGTGAACCAATATTACAATCAATCCATTTTACAGTGGCTTCTTCTTCGGCGATGGCTCGTTTCGTCACTAGATTGAAAACGTTTGCTGACCAATTTTGAACAGTGATGTATTCAATCTTCGCTCCCTTGAGAGCAACAAGTTCGACAACAGCACTATGTAAGGTTGCCGTATCAAATTTTGGAGCGGTGCAGCCTTCCATGTAAGTCACCTCGGAACCTTCGTCGGCAATGATTAAAGTTCTTTCAAATTGCCCAAAGTTTTCTGCATTGATTCGAAAGTACGCTTGTAATGGGTGGCTGACTTTAACTCCCGGGGGAATGTAAATAAAAGAACCTCCTGAAAAAGCGGCGCTATTTAAAGCGGAGAATTTGTTGTCTCCTGTAGGGATGACTTTGCCGAACCATTTTCGGAAAATTTCTGGGTGTTCTTTCAGCCCATCGGTACTGCCAACAAAGATGACTCCTTGTTTCCCAACCGCTTCTTTTATGTTGGAGTAGGCGGCTTCACTGTCGAATTGCGCTTCAACACCTGCGAGAAACTTACGTTCGTTTTCAGGGATCCCAAGTCGATCAAAGGTTTCCTTGATGTCGTCTGGAACATCGTCCCAAGATCGTTTGGGCTTTTGACCCGAAGCTAGATAGTATCGAATTTTATCAAAATCAATAGTTTCCAGGTCCTTGGAGGCCCAGTGTGTTGGAAGTGGCTTATCGTAAAATGTTTTGAGCGCTTTCTTTCGAAAATTCCGAATCCAATCATCCTCGTTCTTTACATCTGAGATGTAGTCAATGACACCTTCGTTTATTCCAACCCCTGCGTCGAAGGCATGTTCTTCTGGCATCTGGAAATTTCCTTTTTCCTGATCGATATCAATCGCTTGTGGTGCTGTAGGCATGCTTAAATAGTTTTCCGTGTTGAATGTTGAGGCCGATAGTTAGGCATTTGCGGGAACGAGTTCCTTGACCCAATCGTAGCCATTTGACTCAAGTTCGAGCGCGAGATCTTTGTCGCCACTTTTGACGATACGGCCGTCCCACATTACATGAACTTTGTCTGGAACGATGTAATCAAGCAAACGCTGGTAGTGGGTGATGAGAATAATGCCGAGGTTTTCACCTCTCAATGTATTTACACCATCAGAGACAATTTTAAGAGCATCGATGTCGAGGCCAGAGTCTGTTTCATCAAGAATGGCATAGGATGGTTTGAGCATCGCCAATTGAAGAATCTCGCACCTCTTTTTTTCTCCTCCAGAAAAACCCTCGTTAACAGAGCGGGAGGTGAACTTCCGATCGATCTTCAGAAGATCCATCTGATGATAGAGATTTTTGTAGTATTCGGTCGCGACAAGGTTTTCGCCTTCGTCGAGACGAGCCTGAACCGCAGCTCTAATGAAATTGGCAATGCTAACACCTGGGATTTCATTAGGATACTGAAAGGCCATGAAAAGTCCGGCGCGGGCAATTTCATCCGGTTCCAAATCCAATAGAGACAGCCCATCTAGAAAGGCTTCTCCAGAGTTGACGGTATAGTCGGGATGGCCAGCAAGAGCTTTGGCCAATGTGCTTTTACCCGTACCATTAGGGCCCATGATCGCATGAACTTCACCTTTTGGCACAGTTAAGGAAAAATCCTTGAGAATGGATTTATCGCCTATTGAGACGTTTAAGTTTTTTATATCGAGTTGGCTCATTGTAAAAAATTATCCAGCAGCGTTTTCGTATTTACCTCGGAAGTTGATCTCGATGTTGTGGGCGTCGTAGCCCTCAGGGAGAACCTGCATGAGTTTATTGATCAGATCATTTTCAAGATTGATATCATAGATCCGGCCCGATGCATCGTCGTGAAAGTGTGCGTGCTTGTTTAGATTAGGGCAGTAGCGAGTGGATTCTCGCTCGAAGTTCACTTGCTTCACCAGATTACATTGAACGAGGGTTTCGAGACAGTTGTAGACTGTTGCCAGCGAAATTCCTGCCATTTTCGCCCGAACTCGGGCATGGACTTCGTCAGCTGTGGGATGATCCCGTTTTTCAAGTATTGCGTCGTAAACCACTTCGCGCTGTCGAGTGGAGCGCATTCCTTCTTCCGTCAGTTTCTGGTTCAGGGTTTCGTGGGCTGTTACGGCGTTCATGATAAAAACAGTTAATTGGAATAATTCTAATTATCAACTAAAAATTAGAATAATTCCAATTAGAGTTTCTACCAACCCATATTAGAGACTTGTAAAGTGCTAGTTAGAAATGACTTAAGGTAAAATCATTCATTTTCAGCCAGCCACCGCTCCGCTTCAATTGCAGCCTGGCAACCCATTCCAGCGGCCGTAATAGCTTGGCGGTAGACGTGATCGGCGCAATCACCGGAAATGTATACTCCTGGAATATTAGTGCGAACCTGACTTCCTGGTTCCGCCAGGAAATAGCCTTCTTCATCGACCGAGATGTGTTCTGAGAATGGTTTGGTATTGGGAATGTGACCTATTGCTACAAAAATACCTTTGCAGGGGATTGTATTGAATTCTCCTGTTCTGACATTTTTAACGATTACACCAGAAACAGCTTTTTCATATACGCCGTTAATTTCTGTGAGGACAGAATCCCAGCACATTTCAATCTTCGGATGTTCGAGAGCCCGATCACTCATGATTTTTGAAGCGCGAAGTTCGTCACGCCGATGAATGAGTGTCACTTTTGAGCAGAAGCGGGTAAGGAAGAGCGCTTCTTCACAAGCAGAATCGCCACCTCCGATTACCACAACATCCATATTTCGATAGAAAGCCCCATCACAGGTGGCGCAGGTTGTGACGCCTCCTCCTCCGAAAAGCTCTTTTTCACCAGGGGTTCCAGTGAGTCTTGGGGAGGCTCCGGTTGAAATGATGACGGTTTTGGCGCGATATGTTTTGTCGGCTGCTTTAAGGGTATAGGGAGATGATGTGAAATCAACAGAGTCGACGAGTCCTTGCTCAAAGCGAGTTCCAAAACGGGTGGCTTGCTTACGAAGATTATCCATGAGAGTGAAACCATCGATGCCCTCTGGGAATCCTGGAAAATTTTCAACTTCTGAAGTTGTCGTCAACTGCCCACCTGGAAGATTTCCTTCAATGACGAGCGGATTCAAATTTGCCCGGCTCGTATAGATGGCTGCAGTGAGCCCTGAACAGCCTGTTCCTACGATAATGACGTCTTCGACTTGGTTTTCTGTACTACTCATCGGCTTATCCATGATAAATATTGGTGAGATGTGAAGTCATTCTTGAGAAAATTGATGGGAAACTTGAATTTGCAAGTTGCCGAGCAAGAATAGGACCTCAATGAATGACTCTGTGAACAGGTTGATTGATACGCATACCCATCTGGATGGGTTTTACCGAAAAGGACAATTGGAGCCTGTTTTGGCAGCTGCTCAAGAGGCTGGGGTCGAAAAGATGATAGCGATTGGGACAGAGCCAGAGGATTGGCATTTATACCGAACCCTTTCTTCGAATTATCCAGGGACTATTTACTATTCCGTGGGATTACACCCTTGTTCGGTAGATGAGAAGTGGGAGCAGGCCGTTGCCCAGTTGGATTCTTATGAAGGATTACCCAGTTTGGTAGCTTTGGGGGAGGTCGGGTTAGATCGGTTTCATCTGCCGAAAAAGGACACAGAAAAAGCAGAGGAGGTTTTTGTGTGTCAGAAAAATGCTTTTGAAGCCCAACTTGAGATTGCTAAGAAGTTGGGCATTCCGGTGGTGATTCATTCGAGGGGAGCTTTTGATGAGACTGTTGCGGTAATTGACCAATCTGGTGTAGATTGGACAAAGGTGGTCTTTCATTGTTTTTCAGAGGGACCTGATAAAATGAAGGTTTTGAATGAAAGAGGCGGGCGTGGTTCCTTCACTGGCATCATCACCTACAAAAATGCGGAAGAGGTTAGGCAGGCGGCTTTGTTGCAGGGAATTGAGAGATTTATGGTTGAGACAGATGCACCTTATCTTGCTCCCGTACCTCATAGAGGGAAAATGAATGTGCCAGCTTTTGTTTATCACACGGCAGAGTTTAGTTCGGATGTATTTGGCGTTAGCTTTGCAGAGTTAGCCAGAGTCAGTACTCGCAATGCTATCGATTTTTTTGGACTCGAGTAAGTGTCATTTCGTTATCGATTTGCCGAGAGTCTCAAGCGAAGGTTTAGGAGTGTTCTTTTTTTGAAAAAAGTCGAAATTCGAGCATTAGCCATATCAAAAATAGCCCAAGGCCGGAGGCTAAGATGAATGGCCAAGCATTAAGGAGTTTTTTGGATAACCAGGAGTAGAGTCCTACTTCAACGGGTTCCGTAAAGGCGACCCATTCTGATGAACTTGGACTATGGGCGGAGATGACGTACGTTGATTTTGGTGTAAACACGCTTACACTTTTCCAACTATGCCATGGCGACTTATGCAATGTTGGTAACGCCTTATGTTGATCTTGAATTTCAATCAGTGAGAAGGCTTCTGGTTGTCCAGATTGAAAATTTCCAGCTACCTTAAATTCAAGGATAGGCAGAGAATTTTTTTGGATTGGTTTACTGATAAAGGAAGCTGGAAACTCATCCTTGGGTGTCTTTAGAGAGCTCCAGGTCGGAAGGAATCCGGGGTTGGTGCTTTGGGGATATATAGGGTGATGGTTTCGATTGAATCCGTTTGACTTCAGGTCATCCTGCGCGATGTGAATTGGTTGGCGGATACTGGAGGGAAGTAGGTGTCGGATGGATTCGTCTTCGAGGATTGATTTGAGCCTGTCGACATGTGGGTAGGGAATATGGTTTTTGGGTTTATCACTGAGTGCCTCGATATTTCCTGTATTCAGGAAGTTTTTAAGATTTTCTTTCTGTGCTGTGTTTTGAACCAATAAAGTAGGCCCAGTTCTTTTCATAAATGAGGAATATTTGCTATAGATTCCCAGAGAAAGGGGGAGAGCCCAGATGAGGATAATAGTTGATTTTATCAGGCTGTTTTTAAAGTGCCGATTGCACAAGATCAGGGCGCATAGGGCACTCAGAATAAGATAGATGGAGTACAGATCCGTATAACGTGAGGCAATTCCCAGATGATGCCCACCTCTTGAGTAGGCGAGTGCTCCGAGTTGAAGGGCTATCCACACTATAAGGGCTGTAATGGTGGTATCTTCTTTTTTGGGTTTTTCTCCAAAAATATTTCTGAAAAAGAAAACGAGGGGAATGAGGAAGATGAAAGCAATGAAGGGAAAGCTTTCAGGCCAGGCAAGAATCTTGAAAGCTGATTGGAGAAAAGTTGCGATGGAATCCGCTTTTAGTGAGTCGTGATGTGGAGCGGGTGATCTTAAAATAATCCCTAGTCCAACGAATACGACTGATAGGAAGAACGTAGGAATGTTCCTCTTGTTCAGTTTTCGGTGATAAACTGTCTGGAGGCTGATGATTAATGCAATGGCTAGAGCCGAGAGGAACCCGGAAGCCATTGAAAAGATGGAGCAAAGGCCTGCGACTTGAGCCATATACCAGATCCAGTGGAACGGCCTTTCTCTGAAACTCCCCCATATATAAAGGATGGAGAAAATTGATAGGAAATAAAATTGAGATTGAAAACCGCGTAAGGTGTTTTCCCAGTTATGAGGAAAGGAGTAAAGCAGTACGACGAGAATCGAAAAGAGAGCGAGATAATGCTTTTGAAAATATTTAGATCCGAGCTTTAGGAAAAAAAGAGCTGATGACAGATGAATGAGAATATTTGCACAGGTTTCCAGTTGGGCATCCCATTGATGATTGATAGCTGTGAGAAATAGTGCCCATACTTTCGTAAAGAAGATCCTGTGCTCATTATGTGGTCCAAAAAGAGAAAGAAATTCGAGTGTCCCTTCTTTCCATGGTTTTAGGAGAAGCATTGCTTCGGAGTCCCATTGGTCCCAGTAAGGAATA
>CAXMUM010000015.1:0-248 GCA_964196585.1 uncultured Opitutaceae bacterium | reverse complement strand
TCCGACTATGACTAGAAGAGGACCTGCAAAGAAAAGTATTTTTTTTAACATTGTTGCTACTCCACGAAGTCTAATTGTCGACAGAAGTCACCTCGCATGATCATAAAACATGAGCTTGGTCCCAATTTGTCTAGGATTATCAACATTTGATACCAAGAATGTTTATAGACTCTTGTCGTTGTCTGAGAAAGAAAACTGAAGTGAGGATCACCGGGGGCTTAATCCATGAACTTGGCTCTCTCTTCTGG
>CAXMUM010000014.1:19990-20260 GCA_964196585.1 uncultured Opitutaceae bacterium | reverse complement strand
GATCGTTAAAGAGATCATCGAAGAACATCTTATCTCGAAAAAAACATTGGAATCCTAACATGCCCAACGACCAGGTAGATCATACACCTCCCGAAGAAGGCAGCACTCAACTACACGGTGTTAGGTACTCGCTTCCAGATCTTCTGGAGGAACTTAAAACAGAGCGAACATCATCTGTTTTTGCCAAAGAAATTCTGGATCAGTTAGAAATCAGCAAAATCTTTACAGAACGAAAGAAAGCCCGTGAACGAAACAGAACAGCCTAAGTTC
>CAXMUM010000014.1:17332-19980 GCA_964196585.1 uncultured Opitutaceae bacterium | reverse complement strand
GACTCCATCGGGATCGCCTACATTGAACCCTATGCAACAATCATAAGCGATGAAGGATTAGCCCTCATCCCATTGGAGATTGCGCAGAAGACTCAGGTTCTTCCTCTCTACATTTTCGATTCCGTCCTCACGGTTGCAATGACCGATCCGAATGACAAAGAGCTCATCAAAAAGCTCAGTCAGATCGCTCAAACAGAAATCTGCTCTATCTTTAGTCTGCCCAGTGAAATCAACGCGGGTATTTCGATCAATTACCAGACTGAAAAAGGGCTTAAAGAAAGCCTGGCTGATTTGAGATCCCTGGACCTCCGCTTAAACGATGATATGAGCGAAGGGGAAATAACCGAAATCGCCGAAAACTCTTCGTTGATCGAGATCGTCAATTCAATGGTCTATTTCGCATTGCGGGAACGCGCATCGGATATTCACGTTGAAGCTTACGAAACCGAAACGAAAGTTCGTTTTCGTGTCGACGGTATCCTGAGGGAAACGCTCACATTCCCACAGCAGCTTCACCGTGCGATCATCGCCCGATACAAAATTCTAAGTAATCTCGATATCTCTGAGCAGCGCATTCCCCAAGACGGACGTTTTTCGATGAACATCGGAACGATGAGAGCCGATTTCCGTATCTCCTTTATACCAACAATTCATGGAGAAAAAATCGTTGTTCGTATCCTTTCAGCAGGAAGTAAGAAAGACTTCATTGATCTCGATAAGATGCTCATTTCTCAGAGTATTCTACAACCTTACAAACAGCTTATCAAAAACCCTAACGGGATCATCTTTGTAACGGGTCCCACAGGATCTGGGAAAACCACTACCTTGTACGCAACTCTCAAAGAGATTAACAATACAGATGTAAACATCGTCACGATTGAAGACCCTGTTGAGCTTCCGATGGAAGGCCTTAACCAAGCTCAAGTTCACCACGATATCGACCTAGGCTTTAGCAGACTCCTTCGTTCTATCCTTCGACAGGATCCGGACGTCATCCTTGTCGGAGAAATCCGAGATTTGGAAACAGCAAAAATCGCAACGGAAGCGGCCTTAACTGGGCACCTTGTTTTTGCGACATTGCATACAAACAACGCTCTTCAGGCGATGACTCGACTTGTGGAAATCGGCGTCGCCCCTTATCAAGTCGCCCCATCGGTCAATGGAATTGTTGCACAAAGACTAGCTGCTCGCATCTGCCAGCGCTGTAAAGAGCCTTATTATCCATCAAAAGACGAACTCAGAAAATATTTTAAGGATGAAGGTTTGATCGAGGTACCATTTTACCGAGGTAGAGGTTGTAAAGAATGTGGAGGTTCCGGATATAAAGGTCGGGTTGCTTTCCATGAACTTGTTCTGATTACTGAAGATATGCGCACGATCATTACCAACAAGGGAAGCATGGAAGACCTCCAAGGTGCGGCCGAAAAATCTGGTTATAAAACTCTTCGTTACGATGGCTTGAAAAAAGTTCTCCTGGGTCTCACCACCATCGAAGAAATCGAGAAAAACACCCCATTTGAATGGGCCTTTTAAGGGCTCTATTTTAACGCCGAAAGAGTAGATCCAAAGATCGAGTTAAACGTCTACCAGGAAGGACGCTTCCATCACGGTATGTCTTAAGAAGACCACTACAAGGATATCGATTCACAAGAGTCTCATCGTGAAACACAACTCGTTCATTCGTTCCTTTCTTTAGGTCAGCTTCATCACCGTACAGAGGTGTCCACCCAATCGGCATGCCAAACCAGGTAAACTCGATCCGCCAGCCAGCCAGTGGTTCGTCCGTTAGCGGCTTCTTCAGAAAACAGGGATAACGTTCCAGATAATCCGGTGCCATTTTTGATTTTACGACAACGGTAAGAAAAGTCTGTTGGCGCAGTAGGTAATTCTCAACGCTTTTCACCTCATCAGATTGAAAACGTTCGTGAAAATCCAAAAAGTCGAATCCGACAATATTTAATCCACTGTATTTCCCATGTCTATTTTTGTTCTTATACTTTTGCCGATCATACCACTCTTGAAAAAAATCGGTCAACCGGAGCCCCATCTCCAAATGCAAGTGTGCTCTGCTCTTAGGAATACCATGGCCATTAGCCGTTCGACCCATCACACCAATCGTCTGCTCATTTTGCACTTCGTCACCAACAGCCAAATCAGGTGAAACAGAATTTAGATGTGCATATAAGCTGATGACGGGAAGGTCCGTCATGGGATGTTCGAGCACAACATATTTACCAAAATTACTATTACCTGCCTTCGTATTAATATACCGAACCACTCCAGAAGTTACCGCCATCACCTTATCAATGGACTCTCCTTTCCTATCTCGTTGAATGGACTTTAGATCAAGGCCCTCATGAAACTGATGACCATTGCGGCGCACACAACCATATAGCCCAGAATATACCAAACCCGAGACTGTTGGCTGGACATATTCTTCAAACGAAAGCCCCTCAGAATGAGCCTCATTAGGAGTTGGCCAGGAAAATTCGACTGAAGGAGCACCTGTCGAAAAATCCACCATCACCGAACAAACCAACAAGGAAAAAATAACAGAACGAACAATCACTTCCTATTTTCTCGATTTCTGCAGAGCCTTCAGAACTTCTTCGGTGGTCTTCTTTAAATTGGTAACAAGCTCCTCAAGT
>CAXMUM010000014.1:0-17322 GCA_964196585.1 uncultured Opitutaceae bacterium | reverse complement strand
ATCCGGCAATTCAACAAATATAAGGATATTTCCAGAGCTCAAAGGTTGATCAATCATTCGGACGCCAACGGGTGCATTGTTCAGCGAAAGAATAAGTCTTCTTCCCTGCCTGTTGACCGTTAAACGATATAAATCCCTACCCGCACTATCATTCAGGTCGAAGGAAAGACATAACCCCAAATCCACCTTTACTAGATCAACATTCACCAAATCTGTTTCGCTGAATACCGGATCTGGATGGACAGCTAGAGAAATCCCACTAACAGGCAGTCGAATTGGTTGATTATACCCCTCCGATGGATTCATTTCTATGTAGAAACGAGCCACGACTGGATCGAAATCCATTTTCTTTGTTGTCTGACAGCCTCCCAAAAACAAAAAAATGCCCACCAGAAGCCAGTTCCAATAGTTCTTAAATCCAAACCATTTTCGGAAAGAACCAGGGAATCTAGATGATACGTAAAGGCTTATCATTTATTAAAGACAATTTGCTTAGTCTGAATCCATCGACCTAGGCGAACAAAAAACGATTCCCCGATAAAAGAACTTGTCCAGAATTCCCCATTTATTTAGCCTCAAAGCAATTAATAAGCTCCGAACCAACCGCATCTGCCACTAAGCGGCCCTCCTCGGATAAACAAAGACTACTATCGCTTCCCTCAATCATTTTTCCTTCCTTCAGCAGATTCTCAAAAAATGGAGATAATGACGCAACCGGCACCCCCGGAAAACGTTCCTCGAGTTCATCCAGCTGAATACCAGCATTCATTCGAAGGCCGAATATCAATGCATCTTCAAACAAAAGCCGGTCCTCCAATAAGATTCTGTCAGCCTGCGATCGTTTCCCCTCCTTCAAGTCCTGGTTCCATTGTGCCTCATCGGCTACATTTGAGCTTCTCCACCCTTGGAACTGTTCAGAAGCAGATGGGCCTACCCCAATCCATTCGTGCATCCGCCAGGTATTTATATTATGAACACATTCATGTCCCTCCCGAGCATAGTTCGAAATTTCGTATTGAGCATAACCAGCAGCAGCCAGCACCTCCCAACTTTTTCGATAGAAAGCTACCTCTTTCTCCTCATCTATCGAAACCCGTCCATCCGACAATTTCACATAAAGAGCCGTATCCTCTTCAAAGGTCAGACAATAGGTCGAAATATGGTCTGGTGCCAGTCGAATAGCTTCTTTCAGATCTTCTTCCCAATCTTCTGCTCTTTGCCCGGGGATCGAAAAAATCAAATCCAGGTTTATACTTTTAAACCCCACTTTCTGCAGTAGCTCATAGGCTCTATAGATCTGCTTTGTTGAGTGCTGCCTCCCCAATCCATCCAAAAAAACATCGTTAAAGGACTGCACCCCCATGGAAATCCGAGTCACCCCCAGGTCCTTCAAAACCCTCAGCTTATCCTCTTTAATGGATCCAGGAGCCATTTCCACAGACCATTCAGCCGTTTCGCCCACAAACTTTTTGACCGTTTTACCAAGACCTTCCATATCTTTCGCTGAAAGTAGGCCCGGAGTACCACCTCCCCAGAAAATAGTATCTAAAGAATCGAATTGCTCAATCAGGGATAATTCTGTTTCAATCCCATCAAGGTAGCGTTCGATTACGTCTTGTGTTGGCTTTACCTGATAAAAAGCGCAAAAATCACAAGTTTTGGAACAGAAAGGGACATGAAGATACAAACCAATTGGAAATCGTTCTTTCTCGTAAGTTTCTGTCTTCATGTTTTCATGCTTTTCAACCAACCGGAATTTGTTTGCAAATAAAGAGATACTTTCTTCTACAAAATACAGCTATAATGGATAATAAACCTAACTCTAGCCTAGGCCGAGTCTTTCTCGGCATCTTTCTCTCTATCGGAGCCACTTTACTGGCAGGCTGTGACCTTTCGATTAAAAACCTTACCTCTGGTGATTTTTCAGAAAACCCGTCACAAGTTTATACGATTACACTCGAGGCGAGACCACGCATCAAAGCGGTTGAAGCCAATTCTGTCAGGCCTCATATTGTTATCGATGGCCAGATTCATCCAATGACAGAAACGGGAATGGGCGCACACATCTATGAGTATGATTACCATCTTCCGGTTGGTCGTCAACAAGGTGCATATTACTTCCTCATCAACTACAACTATAAGTCAGATGGTGAAGTAAAAGAAAAAGAAGCCTTTACTGACCTCTACAAATTCAAGGTCTTAAATCGCTATGCCCTATCTCTGGAAGTCAACCGTGCACCTGTTGGAGCAAAGGTTGGCATTCATGGACGTGGTTTCACTCCACAGGACAGCGTCCTGGTCGATTCTCAGCCAGCCAGGACCGTCTACGAATCTCCCAGATCATTGAGCTTTTACGTTCCACCCGTGTCGGGAGGAAGAAATCACACCGTTTCCCTTAATAGTGGCATGGTCATCGGAACACTACGCGTAGACCCTGCCTCAGTAAGGGTTATCCCTTCGTCACTCACTCTCCGAAGAGGAGAACAAAGCGCTATGGTCTTTTCCGTTCCATCAGCAGCTCCTCCAGGTGGACTTCTCATCGATGTCACCACTGATATACAACCAAGTATAATCATGCCAGAAGTCATCATTCCGGCCGGACAACGCTCCGTAAGCATCAGTGTCACAGGCGGTGAGCCCGGTGTTGGTTCTCTTTATATTACAGCTTCAGGCTCAAGTGAAATCGCCATACCAGTTTCTGTTAGCAACTAGACCAATAGCTCTTTGCCGATCTTCCTTAGCGTGAAGATCATTCAGCAAGATTCTTTAAAGTGACCATCGCCAAACGATGGTCACTTCCTTTTTGAGCTCCTATCCTGTCAAAAACTTCTCCAGGCGCTAGGGCAAAACGTCTCATCCCCGGCGATGCGAGAACATCTGGATTCGCCTCCACAATGGTTTGTCGGACGATAGATTTCTCGTACTCTGGCTTAGGATAATCAGGACGATAACGTCCTTGGATACGTCGATCCATTATCAGATAATTACGGACATTAAACGTCCCAACACGTATTTCTCCTTCCGCCTCCAGAAATGAGGCTACTCCGAATAGTAAAAGAAAAAACAGAACAAATCTCATTCCCCAATATCCTGAACTAGGTTATTTTGGCAATGCCCGGATGGCTCTTTCTCTCTCCAATAAAGTTGGATGTGAATAATGAAAAGCACTGTAAAGAGGATGTGGCGTCAGATTACTTAGGTTTTTCTCAGAGAGCTTTTGCAAAGACGAGACCATAGGCTCCTGATCTCCCACCGCCGCCACAGCGAAAGAATCCGCTTCATATTCATGTTTGCGGGACAATTGACTGAAAAGAGGTGACACCCAAAAAGTAAATAACCCGCTCAGTAACATAAAAAGCAAAAAGGCTACCGGCAACGAAGCCTCACTAAACCCAAATCCTTCGAAAAACCAGGCGCTTCGTGATAAATAATCCACCAACCAGAAAGTTACCAGAGTCATAACGGAAGAAACCATCAACATTTTCGGAATATGCCCTCGTTTATAATGGCCAATTTCGTGAGCAAGAACCGCAGCCAGCTCCGACTCTTCCAATTGATCAATTAGCGTATCAAAAAGAACAATACGACGAAAACGACCGAACCCTGTAAAAAACGCATTTGAATGAGAGGAACGCTTACTTCCATCCATAACTTGAATCGTCGAAGCTTTGAAAGCCGTGGATTCAGCCAAAGCCATCAGGCGATCTTTCAACGAACCTTCGGGCAATGGAGTCAGTTTATTGAACAATGGCATGATCAACATTGGATAAAGAATCATCATCAGAAGCTGAAAACAGAAAAAAAGGACAAAACCCCACACCCACCAACTAGGTCCTATCCAGTCCACCAGTTTAAAAAGAAGCCACAAAAGCGGAAATCCGATAATCAAACCAATAACAGCTCCTTTCAGTTTATCTGAACCCCACAATCCAAGCGAACTACGGTTAAACCCAAACTTGGCTTCTATTTTAAATTGTGACCACCACTCCAGCGGAAGGCTCAAAACACTCATCAACATGCTCACCACCACCAAGAAGAATGCTGATGCCCAAGCGGCTCTACCTACCCATTCGGAAAAAACGGTATAAAACCAGGGCAACACTCCACATAAAATGATGACACCTAGGATGACGGCATCCACAATCGTCTCAAAAACGCCAAATTGATGCTTTGCCAATGTGTATCGGACAGACTTCGCGTAGGTCTCATCATCCATGACACCCGCAAATTCCTTTGGGATGGCTTCGGAATTCCTCTGTACCTCCTTTTTATTTAAGTGATCCAACCAAAGTTGGGTCAGCAAACGAACAACCAGAGCTAATAGAAAAATCTGCAGTAAAGTCATACAAAAATGTGAAACTTAAAAAATTCAGGCATGGCTACGCCATTTCAGCAAGAGACAAAATACGACCTAAAATTGTTCTAAAATGCCTTAATTGTAAGGAATAGATTGAAAAGCACTCTTTGGTCATCATCTTTTATGAAGTGGATACTGGCAAAAAGAACAAAATATCCTTCGAAGATGCTCTCGAGAATCTTGAAGAACTCATCGCTCATCTAGAAACCGGCGATGTACCTCTTTCTGAATTACTGGAAAAATTTGAAGAGGGAAACAAACTATTAAAAGTATGTTCTACACGCTTAAAGGAAGCTGAACTAAAGATCGAATTGCTGAAAAAAGAAAAAGGTGATTTGGAACTTGAAAACTTCGACCCAGACGAAGCGTAAGAACGGGCATAAAAAAATGGAACATTCTCCTTCCCAACCAGATTCGAGAGAAAAAGCAGCCTCTCTTCTCGATTCAATTCATGGCCCGGATGATTTAAAGAAGCTCTCCGTCGAGCAACTTCCTCTGCTAGCTGAAGAAATACGTCAAAGGCTTATCAATATCACCTCTGTCAACGGAGGACATATCGGCCCCAATCTCGGAGTCGTCGAACTCACGATAGCGATGCATCGTGTCTTCGACACACCCAAAGATCGATTCGTCTTTGACGTCGCCCATCAAGGCTACGTGCATAAGATTCTCACCGGCCGCAATGACGCAAAACTCGATAAGATTCGACAAACCGAAGGTTACAACGGATTTCTTTACCGAGCTGAAAGCGAACACGATTCTTACGGAGCAGGACACGCCGGCACCGCCCTCTCTGCCGCACTTGGAATGGCAACAGCCCGAGATCTCAAAGGAACGGACGAGCACATCGTTTCCCTCATAGGGGACGCCTCACTTACCTGCGGCATTACGATGGAAGCGCTCAATAATATCGCTTCGAGCACCAAGCGACTGGTGGTTATTCTCAACGATAATGAATGGTCCATTTCCAAGAATGTAGGGGCGATCTCGAAGTATCTGACGGAACTTATTACCAACCCACTCTACAATCGTATGCACGAAGACTTGGAATCCTTTCTAAAAATGGTTCCGGGTGGAAACACATTACTTAAAATTGGAGGCAGAGCCAAAACACGGGCAAAAAGCATGGTAGTGCCCTCATCGCTTTTCGAGAAATACGGATTGCGCTATCTCGGCCCCATCGATGGACATGACATTGATCTCTTAGTCAAAAACCTCGAATTCGCCAAACATTCTGAACATCCCGTTCTCCTCCATGTTCTCACGACAAAAGGAAACGGTTACGATGTAGCCCTGCAACATCCTGAAAAATTTCATGGCCCTGGTTCTTTCGATCCTGTAACGGGAGAAAGTAAGCCCTCTCCTAAAGGGGCACCACCAAAGTACCAGGACGTCTTTGGCAATGCTATGGTGCAATTTGCACAGCAAAACCCAAAACTTCTAGGCATTACCGCAGCAATGGCTCCTGGTACCGGGCTTTCCGCTCTAGCTGACAAAATTCCCGATCAATTTTTCGATGTCGGGATCGCCGAAGAACACGCCGTTCTTTTTGCAGCAGGATTAGCAACACAGGGATTTCATCCTGTTTGCGCAATCTACTCAACCTTCCTTCAACGATCTATTGATCCGATTATTCACGATATCTGCCTGCAAAACCTACCCGTTACTTTTTGCATGGATCGGGCTGGACTCTCACCTAATGACGGTCCCACTCACCACGGAGTCTTTGACCTAGCCCTCCTCAGAGCCATTCCAAACAGTATCATTATGCAGCCAAAGGACGAAGACGAACTCGTCGATATGATGCATACCTGTTTTGAAACACCTACCCCTACCTTTATTCGCTATCCCAGGGGCTCAGCCGAGGGTGTTCAAATTAAAAAAACACCAGAGAAAATTAAAATAGGAAACTCTGAGCTAATTGAAGAGGGTAACGACATTGTTCTTTGGGCTCTAGGAAACATGGTTGCTGAAGCCATTGAAATCGCCGAACAACTGAGAACAGAGGAAAATCTGTCCGTAGGCATTGTAAACGCACGATTCGTCAAACCACTGGATAAAAACCGCCTCTTGGCTCAAGCCAAGAAAACATCCCTTTTCATAACGATGGAAGACCATGTGGCCACAGGAGGTTTTGGAAGTGCTGTGATTGAAACGCTCCAAGCAGCAGGTCTTTCAACTCCCGTAGAAAGAATTGGATGGCCAGACAAATTCGTCGAGCATGGATCCAGCGCGCAAGGGCTACGTGAAGCACATGGGCTCTCCACTTCCGCCATAAAGGAAAAAGTCATTACGCGCTATCGCCACAATTTACAAAATTCCGTCGAAGCCCTACTCTAAAAACTTCTTAAGGATTGTAATATCTCCAAAACTCATCAAAATCAATTTTTCAATTTTACCCTAATCTTATCATGGAAAACACACCTGACGAAAATACCTCAAACGAAACAACCAATACGGAAGCACCTCCTCCAGTAGAGGATACTGCAACACCACAAGCTAGCGAACTGACAAAAGACGATAAGCTCTTTGGTATGCTTTGTCATCTCACAGCATTGGCCGGTTTTATTTTGCCGATTGCCGGAGTAGTACTTGGCCCTCTGGTTATCTGGATGATCAAAAAGAATGAAATGCCCTTTGCCGATGATCAGGGAAAAGAAGCGCTTAACTTTAACATAACGATGCTAATCGCTGGATTCGTATCATTTTTACTAGTCGCAGTCGTTATTGGTGCAATCCTTCTTCCAGTAGTAGTCATTTACTGGTTAATCTACACAATCATAGCCTCAATGAAGGCAAACGAAGGCGTTTACTATCGTTATCCCATTGCCATTCGCTTTATTAAATAAAACAGAAACCATTTCTTTACCTTCAAAGGCTCACACAATCGGTGTGGGCCTTTTTGTTACAAAGACCTCTCGGCCCCTTCTCCTAAGAACTGATATGTTTCCTTTTACGATCCTCGACGAATATCAGATCCTGGAAAATGTATCTGAATGCGGTAGACTCTCTTTGTCCGAAAGCTAATATCCCCAGACTCTAAATCAACCGACTCGGGAATCTCTTCACGCCGAACGTCGATAATCGCATGAAACCCTCTTTCCGAAAAAACATCGATCAGCATACTGAGGGCTAAAGGATCATCCATCAACGGGTCTTCTGAATTAATATAGGCCCGTCCTGAAATCGCATGCCTCAAAACAATTGGCATAATTTTTCGTTCAATCAATCGGATGACTTTGTGAAACATCTCCGAATGATTAATCTCATACCCATCCAAGCGACGAACCAATTCCTGTCTAGCATGGACTGCAATTTGTTCAGCTGTCGGCAAATTGCGCATGCAATCAAATGTCCTAGGGTCTAATTCGATCGAACTCTGATACTGAAGCTCTTTGATGATGTTCTGCTGAACCTCCTCAATCGTACCTTGAGCATTGATAAAGTGATAGTGAAAGACCTCTCTCAAAGATTGAAGTGCGTCAAATGTCTGTTCCTTAAAGACCTTATAGCGATGACGAGCTGAGGCTTTCTGCAAATCAGTCGCCCGCTCCTCCAAGAGTTCGCCAACACCAGACTCACGAACTTCTTCATTGTGCTCAGAAACCTCTTGGCCTCGCTTCAACTGCCGGGCAATACTCTCTTTTTCATCCACAAAGAGAACCATAATCTGGACAATTGGTTGCCGAAAATAGGGTGAAAGAGATGTGTTATAAAATTCCCTCCGCAATTGAATCATCTTCGCAAACAAGAGCTTAAGGCACTCCACTTGCACTTCTGTCCGTGGAAAACCATCCAGGATGACGCCATCCATATATTCCGGTTTGAGTAACTCACGAAACAAGATGGAGACGACCACTTGGTCTCCGACCATCCCCCCAACATCCTTGATTTGCTGTGCCTCAGGTGTGTCCAATAATTTACTGATGACAATAGGGTCACAGGTTAGCCCTCTTACCTGCATCATAAACGGAGTATTCGTTCCCTTTCCTGCTCCCGGTGCTCCACCGAGCAAAATCAATTCTTTGGGAAAACGCAGGTTTTCACGACCAATGTCCTGCTCTAGTTCATTCCAGACATTCGTAAAAATAATCTGTGCATCTTTAATCTCTAAATCTTGATGCTTTTTGGGCTTAGATGTGGATTTTGCGGAATTAGACAAGGCTTCCTCTTTCATCAAATTCTAATGTTCGAAAAGCCAAACCTTGGTGTCGAAAAATGCCTCGGGCGCAACTCTATTCGAACATCCATCCATCAAAGAGTAGTCTGACTGCCGTGAAATCTCATTCTGCTGCAAAACATTAAAGCCTCTTATCCTCAACGAATCCACCGCAATTTCCCTATCTTTTACACTAAAGGCCAAGGCAGAACGATCCTGTGGTCGGAAGATAAATGAATAAACAGTATGAATTTTTTACCTCTGCCTCTAACAATACCGGCTTCAAATCTACTTGAGTTGATATTTCAACGACCAACATCTCGCTCTCTGTAAACGAATAGACCAACAATATCCGATAAATCCCAAATACTTACCTTCCGAAATAAGAGAAAGTTGTATCACCGGTTGATACCTGGCCATATCTATCGAGCCCAGAGCCATTTTTACTTATTTTGATCCCCATTGCCCCATTTTCCACGAAAAAAGAACACTCTTCATTCTCATTTTTCCTAAAACACTCCGAATTGTGATTTACTTGTGCCCCCTTCTCGTGCGAAAAATCGTCTCATGGAAATAGCACTTTCTATAGCCGTTGGTATCGGGTTAAGTGCCGCTTGCGGCTTCCGGATATTCATTCCACTCCTGGCCATCGCAATAGCGGGTCAAACAGGGCACATCGAACTGGCGCCTGATTTCATCTGGATGCAGTCCCCGGCAGCTATCACAGTTTTTACAACAGCTGTCATTATTGAAATAATCGCTTACTTCATACCTGTCATCGACAACCTCTTTGACACCATGGCAACAACTCTTGCCGTTATTGCCGGAACGATCTTAACAGCTTCGATGGTCACGGATATTTCACCCTTACTTCGTTGGTCATTAGCGATCATTGCGGGCGGCGGAGTCGCAGGGCTCATCCAGGGAGGCTCTCTTGTCACACGAGCAACATCAACCGTAGCGACCGCTGGCATCGGAAATGTCTTTGTATCTTTTTTTGAATTAGCAGGTGCTCTCATCACAACTCTTCTTTCCCTTACAGTTCCTTTTGTTGCTTTGATTTTCGTCATTTTCGTCGTCATAGTAATCCTCTACAGGATCATTAGAAGAAAGCGGCGCAAATTCATCTTATCCGCAGACTAGCTGACAACTACATCTATAGCCCCACCTCGAATATTACATGAAATTTCCTTCCATCCCACAGGATAAGAAAATTGACCTGCGCAAGTGGGATCCTTCCCAAAAAGAACTCTTCCCCGCGGGAAAAGAAGAAGCTCAGATAGAACTGAATAAACTCAGCCTTCGCATCGCTGACTTACAGAAATGTCTCTACGCAGAACATAAACACAAAGTTCTCTTTGTCCTCCAAGGCATGGACACTAGCGGCAAAAACGGAACGATTCGTAATGTCTTCCAGTCCGTCAGCCCTCAAGGAGTTATTATCGCCAGTTTCAATAAACCAAGCCAACTTGAACTCGATCACGATTACCTCTGGCGCGTCCATGCGCAAACCCCCGCAAAAGGAGAAATCGTTCTTTTTGACCGTAGTCACTATGAAGACATAACGGCGGTGAGAGTGAATAAGCTGATGCCTAAGGCTGTTTGGTCAAAACGCTTCGATCATATCAAGGCCTTTGAAAAAATTCTCTCCGACGAAGGAACTACCATCGTAAAATTCTTTCTTCACATAGACAAAGAGGAACAAAAAGAACGCCTACTCTCACGCCTAAAAGAATCTGAAAAACGTTGGAAATTTGATCCCAGCGATCTCGTCGCTCGAGAACTCTGGAAAGAATACATCGATGCCTACGAAGAAGTTCTGGAACGTACCAATACTGCCTACGCACCGTGGTACATCATCCCATCCAATCACCGGTGGCTTCGTAATCTCATTGTCGCTCACATCATCGTCAAAACACTCGAAGACCTGAAAATGTCTTATCCTCAGGCATCCATGCCATTGGATAAAATCGTCATCGACTGACAGGGGTTTCAACATTTCCTCCGACAGCACCATATCTCATCGACGGATCTTTTCGTTGGCTTGGCCAATGGTCGTTTCCAGTTCCTCTACACCCCTTCTGGGACTGGTAGATACCGCCATAATAGGGAATCTCGGCTCCGCAGCTTATCTCGGAGCGATCGCACTGGGAACGCTCGTATTCAATTTCCTCTACTGGGCCTTTGGCTTCTTGCGCATGGGTACGACTGGATTCACCGCTCAGTCCTTCGGAGCCAGAGATGAAGGTGAGATACAGACAAACCTCTGGAGACCAATTTTCCTGGCTGTGGTTTTTGGAGTTATACTCATTCTCTTCCAATGGCCACTTGAGCTCCTCGCCTTTCAACTCATTGGTGCTGGTGATGATGTAACAGCACTTGCCAAAGACTATTTCGTTATTCGTATTTGGGCAGCGCCAGCAACACTCATGAGCTATGTTCTCGTCGGGTGGTTTATCGGCCTTCAAAAAACCCGATTAGCTCTCCTTCTTCAGGTATGGCTAAACGGAACCAACATTCTTTTGGATATCATCTTTGTGATGGGCTTTAAGTGGGGGGTCTCAGGAGTCGCTACGGGATCACTGATTGCAGAAATCACGACTGCCTTTCTTGGCATGTGGCTCGTCTTAAAAAGAAATCGAGAAAGTCAATCCAGCACAAAACTTCCTTCTCTCACCCGATTGCTAGATCCTCGTAAAATATCTAAATTTGTTTCAGTCAATTTTGATATCTTCATCCGAACTCTCTGTCTACTCTTTGCCTTTGGTTGGTTTACCTCACAAAGCGCAAAAATGGGTACAACGATATTAGCAGCCAATCACATACTCTTACAATTCACCTCTTTTTCAGCTTGTTTTCTCGATGGATTCGCCTTTGCCACAGAGACATTGGTTGGAAGTGCAATCGGTGCAAAATCACGCTCACAGCTCATCAGCGCAACAACCCGGAGTTTGAAACTGGCAGGGCTTACAGCCCTCTTGTTAAGTGCGATCATCGCACTTTCCGGAACCTCCTTGATCGATCTGTTAACAAATGTTTTTGAAGTAAAGGAGGCGGCTAAAGAGTTCCTGCCTCTCGTCTCAGTTATTCCAATTCTTTCCGTTTGGTGTTTTCTCCTAGATGGGATTTATATCGGAGCGACTCACACACGCGATATGCGAAACATGATGCTCCTATCCCTTGTCTTTTATTTGGCTGCCTGGTTCCTTTTCACAACGTGGTTTGGGGCTCATGGACTATGGATAGCCCTTGGCGTGTTTTTCATTTTTCGCGGGATCTCTCTGGCCCTTCGTTTCCCAACTCTCTTAAAAACAACTATCCCCACCTAAAAGAGGGAAATAGTTTCATCTTGGCTTGGCTTTAAAGTGAAGACAACAATTTCATTCTGAGAGCCGAGACGCATTCTTGGGCCCCACAGAGCAACCCCATCTGATGTATAGACAAAACTATCATCCACCTGAAAATCCCCATCGCCATAACGATACAAGTAGTCAATCAAGTGAGTATAAGGCCAGATTTGGCCTCCATGCGTATGACCAAACAGCATCAGATCAAATTTTTTCCGTGCCGCAGCTTCCACACCACGCGGTTCATGATAGAGCAATATCGAAAACTTTGCAGGATCCAGATCAAAGTTTTCCAGAATTTTGCCTAGATAGCCCTTTCGCCTATTGTAGTCAATTCCCAGTATCTCCAATTCCCCAAAACTAGCCTTTTTATTTGTCAGCAGTTTAATGGGCGCAATTTTTTCCAAGTAGGAAAGTAAACGTGTCGGATCATGATAAAAGTCATGATTTCCACGTTCAAAATATACGGGGACAGGGCTCTTAGCCAAAGTGTCAAAATCTTCAAATCGATAGTGCTCTAAATCGATCAGATCACCTGTAAACAAAATGAAATCGGGATTTAAATCATAGACCTGTTTCAACCGCTCATCCATCTCCGACTTACTGATGGTTCCAAACTGCACATCACTGAGATGAACAAATCGATATTACTTCGTTAGCTTCTCCGAATAAAGAGTGAAATTTTCAACCGTGATTGGCTTCTGAAAATTGTAAATTGCTGTCGAAACAACACCCAAATAAATACCTAAAAAGACAATGCCTGCTGCCTTGTTAACCACCCATCGCTTGCGTTTTATCAGACAGCATATCAGAAACAAAAACCAATATCCCAGACTCAGGTACAAGCCGAAAGAAAGGAATCCCAAGTAATAGGTCAGCAACCGCATCATCGAAGCTGAGAAATAACGAGCCGCTATAAAGAGTGCTAGGTAGAGACAAGTAGACCAAACAGAGAAAGACAGAATATTGCGCTGATTCTGACCAAACTGAACGGCCAATGCTTTCAGCACGCTATACAGAATCAAGCCAAGCAGCATGAAAAGAATTACCAAAAAAATAACAAGAAATGGCAGATTCATTGATATAGACTACAAACCACACTGAAAATATAGCTAAGTTTCACAGGAAACAAAAAACCCTAGCTAAAGCCAGGGCGTCAAGAGTGTATCTTAAATGTCAATTTTTTTACAGAACCAAGACAGCATCCACAACATGCATGGCTCCATTAGAGGTAAGAATATCAGCTTCTACCACCCTTGCATTTGATACAGTGATAACACCACTATATAGAAAAATATCCACATCATTTCCAATCAAGTCACTTACTGTTAAGGTTAGCCCATCAATCAGACCATTTGACATAATTTTATTTTCAACAACATGGTGCATCAAAAGTGTTGTTAAAGCATTCAAGTCGTCATCTTTATCGGCATCATCGGCCAGCAATTCGTCCAACTCTTCTTGAGTGAACAGATCCAAAAAAGCTTTGTCCGTTGGCGCAAGCAAAGTGAAAGACTCTAGGTTATCCAAAGTGGCATTCAGTTTTGTTGCTTCAAGTACTGCATCAAGAATCACAAAAGACTGACCAGGCGATCCTTTCGCAGCCGAGGTAATTGAATGCTCAACTACTGTTGAGGCATTACTTCTATGTTCTCCCTCGATGGAATCCCTAGACTTCAAAACAGCCGCCTGGCTAAGGATCGAGAAGAGGAGAAAACCAACTGAAAAAAATGAAATTAAATTGAAGTTTTTCATAGTCTTTATGAATGAATCCATGCTGCCCAATGGGCTTTTAACATAACGTTTATCAATGAGACTATACGACCTAAACTCAAGGGATTGTATCTATATCGACCCGAGAACCCTCACTTTCCGGGTTTAACGTATTCTCTTTTTAGGGGTTATTAGGTAATTTCCACCAAGGGCCTCTGAGCTTTACTTCTGTATCGCGTTCTAAAATACGAAGATAGTCGAAAAGCTCTAAAGAAACGAATAACCCAATGTCACCCAAAACAACCATGTGGCCGGCATTACTGAATAAAGCAACGCCCTCTTCCGTCTCTTCTCCCTGACAATGGCTCTAACACCCAGTGACAATCCAAGTAAACTCACCAATGGCAAAAAGAGAACACAGCAGATGATAGAAACTCTCAATGCCTCATCCCAATCAATTCTTATTGGATAATCGTATAGACACGTGATGCAAAAGATCAAAAACGGCAAACAACACGTCATAAAAACCAAAACCCCCTTCAAAGTGATTGCCTCACGTTTCGCTTCCATTTCGAGTGTCTGGTAAAGCATGGTATCTAGATAAAAAGAGGAGAAACTGGAAGACTGCCGCAGGGAATAAACGCTATAAAGTGGATGATAGAAAAGATGTCAATGAACCACCATCTTAGATCAGTTCTTTCAGGTTTTTGATGATAAGTCTCTAGTGGAGATTTGAGTAAAAAACCCTAAAGCCCTCACCTCACCATCCACAACCATGGTGAGACTATTCGAATAAACTCATTCGGGCTTTGCCTTCATAACACCTCTGTGAGAAACTCACCTTCTACCCAATAGAATCTCACTAGAAGGTTCAGCCTAAATGAAAAAATCTCTTCTCTTTACCCTATCACTCTTCCTGGCAACCGGCATACTCCTCGCCGACACACCCGCTCCTTCCCCTTCCTCCATGAAACAGAACCATCTGGCCAACGAAAAATCCCCTTATTTGAAACAGCATGCTGATAACCCGGTTGATTGGCATCCCTGGGGAGAAGAGGCTCTGGCAAAAGCGAAAGAACAAGATAAACCCATCTTCGTCTCCATTGGCTATTCCACCTGTCATTGGTGTCACGTGATGAATCGTGAATCCTTTTCAAATCCGGACACAGCTGCTTTTCTCAACCAGCACTTCATTGCCATAAAAGTAGATCGAGAAGAGAGACCGGACATTGATCAAATCTATATGACTTTTGTTCAATCGACTACAGGTCATGGCGGTTGGCCGCTCAATGTTTTCCTCACGCCGGACCTGGAGCCCTTTTTCGGAGGCACCTACTTCCCACCTGAGAATCAACAAGGTCAACTGGGATTCCCATCTCTCATCCAGAAACTCGCTGAATTATGGAAAAATGATCGAATGAAGATTGTCGATCATGGAAAAACCATCCGTGAAAGACTTCAGCTGTTTTCTGTCTCAGAAACATCGGAAACAGCCGAATTGAGCAGCCTCCCTTGGCAAACGGCCTACCAGAATTTAAGCGACGCCTTTGATGCAGAATTCGGAGGTTTTGGCGGCAGCCCAAAATTCCCTCAACCCAGCAACCTTTCATTTCTTCTCCGATTTCACGTCAATCAAATTGGCAATGAAAACCAGAAGAACAAGGCACTTCGAATGGTTTCACAGACGCTGCACAAGATGCAGGACGGAGGTATCCATGATCCTCTCGCAGGAGGATTTCATCGCTACGCAGTCGATCAGGAATGGAGAGTCCCTCATTTCGAAAAAATGCTCTATGATCAGGCGCTCCTGACAGTCGCCTATCTTGAAACCTTTCAAGCCACTAAAGACCAAACCCTCCTTACTACAGCCAATCGCACCCTTGACTACGTTCTCAACCACTTGACCTCACCGGACGGAGGATTTTATTCCGCAGAAGACGCTGAAAGCCTACCCCATAAAGAAGCCAAAACAAAAGAAGAAGGTGCCTACTACATCTGGACAGCTGAGAAGATCAAAGAAACACTCAATGATGGAGATTACGATATCTTCGCTCAAGCCTACGGAGTAGAAGAAAATGGAAACGTATCGTTCCAAAATGATCCAAGAGGAGAATTAAAGAACCAAAACGTTCTCTATCAGAAATCATCAACCGATCAGCTCGCCAAAAAATTTGAATCTACGGAAAGCGAAATCAGATCTTCCTTGGATCGAAGCCTTCGAAGCCTTCACGAAGCCCGACAACAACGCCCCCACCCCCACCTCGATGACAAGATCATCGCAGAGTGGAATGGCTTAATGATATCAGCTTTTGCCAAAGCCTATCAAATCACAAACAAAGAGCATTATCTGAAGTCAGCCATCAAAGCAGCTATCTTTCTGAAAACAAAAATGACCGATTCAAAAAACGGTCATCTGCTCAGAATCTATCTCGATGGCCCCGGAGAGACAGAAGCCTTTTGTGCCGACTATGCAAACGTGATCAATGGCCTACTGGATCTCTATGAAGCTTCCTTTGAAATAAAGTGGCTTCAATGGGCAGTTGAATTGCAGGAAACACAGGATAAACTTTTTTTCGAGTCAGAGCAAAACACCTACTTCAATACAGCTGAAGGCCAGGCTGATATCATCGTTCGGATGCGTAGCAGCCACGACGGAGCCACCCCTTCCGAAAATTCTATCTCTGCCCTTAATCTCGCTCGCCTCGCTGCCCTGACAGGAAGAACGGAACTCGCTGATCAAGCCAAGAGAGTCGTTCTCAGTTTTCAAGACACCCTTGAAAGTCATCCTCAAAGCATGTCTCAACTCCTTCTGGCAACTGATTTTCTACTGAACAAACCCAAGCAAATCATCATTGCCTCGGAAAAAGAGGACCCAGCTCTTTCCTCTTTTCTTCAAGCCATTCATCAACGATTTTTGCCTCGGAAAGTAATGATGTTAGCTGACAGCGCCAAAGGACAAAAATTCCTCTCCCAAGACAATCCCTTCATCGCAGAGATCAAACCCATCGATCAAAAACCAACTGCATTCGTTTGTGAAGACTTCGTCTGTAAACTTCCGACCAACGATCTCGATACATTTCAAGAACAGCTGTAAACGATCTGAATTATCAAAAAAGGAAAATAATGTATAAAGCAATTCGCCTCAGCCCAATGGTCCCATCGTATGATCTCTCTAAGACAAGAGACTTTTTTAAAAAAATGCTTGGATTCGAAGTGATAATAGACACCCCTGAGTATTGCATCGTTAGCCTGAATGGCTACGAGCTCCATTTACAAAAAGTGGGAGCCAACATTGCCCAAATGAGTTTCTATCTAAGCGTCGATAATATCAATGCTGTGTGGGATAGGCTAAAAGATAAGAAAGAAGAACTAAAAATCCGAGAACCCTTTGAACAACCCTATGGGATGAAAGAAATTCATGTGATTGTCCCTCAAACTGAAGCCCTCATGTTCATTGGACAACCAATAGCAGCAAGTTAACAGCTAACGCACACGGCCAACCTTAAAAAAACATGAAAGTGAATTCCGCCTCAACCATCCTTCAAGTGTCAAACCTCCCAGAGGCTATCAAATTTTACACGGAGTCTCTAGGTTTTGAAAAAGAATTTATCTATGGTGACCCTCCTTTCTATGCTGGTGTCAAAATGAATGACATTATCATCCATCTGAACACAGCAGAAGGTAATGCAAAAAGATCTGGAATGGGTTCCATCTACATCTTTTGTGATGAAGTGGATTCTTATTAC
>CAXMUM010000013.1:11478-21623 GCA_964196585.1 uncultured Opitutaceae bacterium | reverse complement strand
GACGGGTGCTCGGAGATCTCAGTGGAACGGATGGGCTCCTTTCCTCAACTCGATTGGCCCTCAATGCCGGACGCAAAGAATTCTGCGCCAACCCTCCCGAAACCGTTGATCCACCACCGGATTGTCGCAAAGTGGCCAACTGCCCTTTCAACGATTCATTCTCCTTCTTCAGGTTATCCACCATCTCCATCAGATCGAGGCGCTCCATCTGACCGTCCAGAGGTTTAGCTGGAAGAGTCCGGGCAAACTCCTTTTTAGCCGTGTCTATCATCTGTCGCGCCAGCGGAGCTTTCTGCCCATTCGGACGTATCTCCATAAATTTACGCAAATGATAAATCGCCGCGATCGGATCCTTTATATGATTTAAATACAATTCTCCCACCTTGAAATGAGACTCTGGCGCTTCTCCAGCTCTTTTTTCAATCACCTTGAGAAAGGCCCCCAATGCAATCTGGTTCTGCCCGGATCGAACGTTCTGTTGCCCCCGACGAAAGTGAGGCTCATCAGTCTCGGCATCAACCTGTAGCCCATCCTGTTTCCCACAGGCCACACATAGGAGGATCATTGAGATAATAAAAACCGGTTGCAAAAGTTTAGAAAGGATACGCATTTTCACAAAACAAAGAAAGAGATTGTGACAGACTTAATTAAAACTAATTCTCAAACGAGAAAAAACCAAAAAAATAAATATGTCACCAGACCACTCTAAACTTTTGGTTCGCGCAAGAGAATGCATCACAATAGAAGCAAATGCTCTCACCGCCACCCAAGCATCGCTAGACGAGTCCTTTGTCGACGTTGTCCTCAAAATTGAACGCACCCTCAATGCAAACCATAAAATCATCTTTTCAGGAATCGGCAAATCCGCTCATGTCTGCGAAAAGCTGGTCGGCACCTTTAACAGTATTGGGGCACCATCCTGCTTTCTAGATCCCGTAAGGGCTCTCCACGGAGATCTCGGACTATGTGCTGAAGATGACTTGGCTATACTGCTCAGCAACAGTGGCCAAGCAGATGAACTCATCCATCTGATCCCATTGCTTAAACGTTTTGGGGTCTCAACTGTAGCCCTCACCTCACAATCCAAATCAGCGTTGGCAGAATACTGTGATCAAACTCTACTCTACCAAGTTCCTCAAGAAGCCTGTCCACTCGCTCTAGCACCCACGGCCAGCACAACCGCAGCAATGGCGTTGGGAGATGCCTTAGCTATGGTCCTATTAGAAATCCGTGGGCTGACTCGTGAAGATTTTGCCCGATTTCATCCGGCAGGGAACATTGGCCGCAATCTACTAAAAGTAACAGATATCATGCGGAGTGGTGATCGGTTCCCCCAGCTTCCGGATACCAGTTCGCTGCAAGAGGCGATTCTCGCCATGACCAATGCACGCGCAGGCAGTATAGCTTTGACCGATCCTAAATCAAATAAACTGACGGGCATCCTCACCGATGGTGATTTTCGCCGAAGTGCATTGAGTAGCCCTGATTTTTTAACCCGCTCCGTCAAAGAGTTTATGACACGCAATCCTGTAACGATAACGGCAGATTGCTTAGTAGCTGATGCAGTCAAATCCTTCGAATCTCATAAGATCGATGACCTCATGGTAGTAAATGATGAAAATCATCCGATTGGCTTGATTGACAACCAAGACCTGCCGGGAATGAGAATCATTTAGTCAAAGGATCGGCTTTCAACAACCTCTCCTGAATGGAGGATGGAAGAATTGAAGATCCCATGGCTCAACGAGCCGAATGGATGCCATTTTAGTTCGCCATATCTAGTTAGCCAATCAATCCTTACTCTTTCATTATGGTCGCCGGCAGTAACCTCAACCACAGTCTGGAAACTCCAAACGAGCTCTCCGCACTTTTCTTATCACTCAAGGATCATTTCCAATCTCTTGATCAATTCTTGGCTGAGCAGATTTTCTCCTTTGAACCGGAGATTCGTGAATTCGCTTCATACTGCCTGGAAAATGGAGGGAAACGTATACGCTCAGCACTCGTCTTCTTCAGTGGATGGGAAGATACTTCATCTGTTTCGCCAGATCTTGTCCGATTGGCGGGTGTAATTGAAATGGTTCACTTAGCTACACTCGTCCATGATGACATTATGGACGAGGCCGAGCTGCGTCGCAGCCGCACAACCGTCGCAAAAAAATTCGGACCAGATACCGCTGTCCTTCTTGGGGATGCTCTCTTTTCTCAGGCAGTCCACTTAGCCACTTATTTTCCCACCAACGAAGTTTGCCGCCATGTTTCAGAGTCAACCAGAAGGGTCTGCTCTGGAGAAATTATGCAAACCCTTAGGGATAAGGATCTTAACAAAAACATGGAAAGCTATCGCCGTATCATTGATTTAAAAACAGCTGAGCTTTTTTTTGTTTCCTGTTACCTCGGCGCAAAACTCACCCGTTTCCCCTCTCAATATGCAGATGCTGCCGGTGTCTTTGGCCGGCATCTCGGAACTGCCTACCAAATGTATGACGACCTCACCGACTTTTTTGGGGTAGAAAGCGTCATAGGCAAAACTCTCGGAACAGATCTCGCCAGCGGTAAACAAACCCTTCCTCTCCTGATCTTCTCAGAACGGGTGGGTGAAGCACAGGCCGATCAAGTCCACCAAAACATCCTCGAGGGGGACCCCAATGCTATCAGGCAAATCGTTCATCAAATGATAGAGTTGGGTATTTATGAGGAGGTAGCTGCCATAACTGAAAAAGAGATACTTCTGGCTACAGAAGCGTTAAAACCCTTCGAAAAGCTCTCGCCTACCAGCCAGCTCCTCAAAATTGCCGATATACTTCGAAACCAAATAAGAGCCCTCAAGTCTTGGTAAGAAGCGATGAATTAAGTTGATAGAATCGCATTCTTACCTACAGTTCTCATAGTTCTAGCACAATGGATGTAGCAAAATCATTTGGTAAAACAGTCTCAGTCGCTCCTGAACGCCAACAGGAAGCGAGTGCTGATTGGGTTGCCGTGCAAAAGGTTCAAGCCGGTGATGTGGCAGCTTTTGACCCTCTCATTCTCAAATATCGAGAACGGGTCTACTCGGTTATTTATAACCTTACCTCCAACCGGGAAGATGCTTCAGACCTCACGCAAGACACCTTCATTAAGGCTTTTAAGTCGATTACCCGCTTTAAAGGTAAATCCAGTTTTTTCACTTGGCTATATCGCATAGCAGTCAATTCCACCCTAACCCATCTTAAAAAGAACCGGTTCCGGCACTTTTTTAGCTTCGAAAAGATCACTGAAGAGGACAAATCGGGAGAGTTTATTGAAGGCCTCGTTGCTAATTCTACCTCAGATAAAGACACCCTGATTAACGAATTACAGGAAAAATTGAACGAAGCGCTGCAAAAGTTGTCTTTCAACCATAGAACAGTTGTTACCCTTTTTGAAATTGATCAGCTCAGCCACAAAGAAATTGCAGAAGTCGTCGGATGCACCGAAGGAACAGTACGTTCCAGGCTTCACTACGCAAAACAGGAATTACAAGCCCTGTTACATGATTATCTAAAATAAAACGTATGCCCCTAGATAACAAAACACCCAAACCCACTCTCGAACAATTACTCCGATTCAAAAGATCAGAAAAGCCGGAATCGGTTTTTTGGAACACATTTGAGCAGGAACTCCGCCGCAAACAACTGGCTGCCTTGGTGCAAAAACAACCATGGTATAGCCGTTGGACGCGCTTCTCTCTCTCCGTAGCCCGGAAATCTTCCCCCGTAGCTGCAGCCATCGCCGCAGTTCTAACGCTCGGGTACTTCTCATTTACTCCAGCGATCACCCTCACAAAAGACCTGCAAGCTCCTGGCAAAGAAAACTTAGCCAAAGTAGAACAGCTCCCTGTCTTAATGGTAGTAGCTACCCCAAGAGTTGAGCCAGAAGCGACACCTAGCTTCCGGGCAGAGGCTCGCTACGTTACCAACGTCATGTCCAAACCCTCCGTAAGTGGTCAAAGATTTCAGACATTATCAAAGCCTCAAGCATTTCTCGCCAATTTCTCAAATGACCGGGAATACGCGGCAAAAACATTTTCCACACAACCTGTTCTTGGAGCATCCTTTCAGAAAAAGGCCATAACTCAGTTTTAGTTAAAAGATGCGGAAGCCCAAGGCCTCGCAGATTTTGGCAGTTTTGGTAGCTGCACTTAGTGGAATTCTTCCTTTTCGTGGATACAGCCAGGAAAATGCTCCCTCCGCTATTCAAAAAGACCTGATCAAACTGTATCAGGAACATGCTTCGGCTGTTGTTCGGATCAACGTAGGTTATGAAGATCTGGATGAGGATGGGAAACCCAGTAACATCAAAGCTGTTACATCTGGCTTTTTCATCACCGATGCCGGAAGAGTCATCACCATTTCCAATGCAATGTCCAAAGCCATCAGAATATGGATTGAGAAGGATGGGCTTTCCTATGTTGCGGAATTAGTCGGCCACGACCCCAACACAGGCATCGCATTACTTCAGGTAATTAATCTTCCAAAGACCTTTTCACATATTCCTTTGGATCATGAAAACCCTCCCCGGATTAGCACATTGGTCTTAGCCATTACCAGTCCACTTGATTTTGAACCAATGCCGGTACTCGGATTGATCAATGGATTCGATAGCTATTTTTCAGATTTATCGTTTCCTTTTATTTATACTCGGATGAGCATTTTACTCAGTGATGGAGAGGTCGGCTCACCTGTCCTCGATCTTTCCGGAAATATTGTAGGGATCGCAGTGGGAAATGTTCCTCAAGTCCGTTCATCATATCTCTTTCCCCCCAAAGCTCTCAAAAAGATCGTTAATGATATTTTGGAGGACGGCCGAGTCAACTACGGGACTATCCCTGTAACGTTCGAAGAACGCCCCGATTCTCTAAACGCCTCCAAAGAAATTTACGTTTCCAGCATTGTACCCAATAGTTCTGCAGAAAAAGCCGGCCTAAAAGTTGGAGATATTTTACAATCGATTCGAGGAGCAGATATTCAAAGCGTGGGAGATATTCGAGATCTGATTTTTTATTCAGAAATAGGTGATTTCTTGATCACAGAGATAAGACGAAATGATGCAGTCCTTGATTTTGCAATTCCTGTCGAATTACCGGCCACAACCGAACCTGCTCCAAAAGCCGAAGAGCAGCAACCATCAGAGGAACCCCCTCAGACATTTCCCGCTATACCACAGAAATAACCTCCTCCAAGAGGATCAATAATTCCCGTATTTATCACCCATCTCGATGATGCGTTGATAAGTCTTCCAAGGCACCTGAGGAGGAACAGAGTGATCAGAATGGTAGATTTAACCTCCTGCTCTCTTTCCAGCGGAAATCTCCTTTTCATTTTTCCAGATTAATCAAAAACCGAACTATGCTATCCCCCAAAAGAGTTCGACGCAAAGAATGGATGATGCCACCAGATGAAACCAAACCTGAAAAGGTGGGTAATTGACAGGGGCTTATACTCACCATAACCTCCTTTCACATGCGGATCGAATGTGACTCTATGGGGGAAATGAAAGTGCCTAAAGATGCCCTCTATGGAGCATCGACTCAAAGGGCTGTCCTCAATTTTCCAATCAGTGGACATCCAATGCCTGAAAAATTCATACAGGCACTCGGAATGATGAAATGGGCCTGCGCAAAAGCAAACGAAACACTGGGCCTCCTCAGTGCCAGAAAGAGCAAGTACATCCAAAGAGCCGCGAGAGAAATCGCAGAGGGGAAACTTTCATCTCATTTTCCCGTCGATGTTTTCCAAACGGGGTCTGGAACATCTTCAAACATGAATGCCAATGAAGTGATCGCCAATAGAGCCAGCCAACTCGCCCGACAACCAATTGGTTCAAAAAAACCCGTTCATCCCAATGATGATGTGAACCTTGGTCAGTCTTCAAACGACATCATTCCTTCTGCCCTTCACCTAAGCGTCGCTCTATCGCTCAAAGAAAACCTTCTCCCCGCACTCAACACACTTACAGGCGCACTCCAGAAAAAATCTAAAGAGTGGAAGCACATCATCAAGATAGGCAGAACGCATCTGATGGATGCTACCCCCATCACCCTAGGTCAGGAGTTTTCCGGTTATGCCAGACAAATTGAGAAATCAGTTGAGAGAGCAAGCATTAGCCTCAAAGCCCTACAAGAATTGGCCGTAGGAGGTACAGCCGTTGGCACCGGCATCAATTCCCACCCGCGATTTGCTGCAAAAGTCTGCCAAAGCCTAACCCAAAAAACCGGCATCCGTTTTCGAGAAGCCAAAAATCATTTTGAAGCACAAGCTGGTCGTGACGACTGCGTCCAGGTGGCTGGTCATCTCACTACCATTGCGGCCAGCCTAACCAAAATTTCAAATGATGTCCGGCTGCTAGCATCGGGACCTCGGGCGGGTCTGGGAGAAATCTCCCTCCCGGCAACACAGCCTGGCTCTTCCATTATGCCCGGAAAAGTGAATCCAGTCATGTGCGAAATGCTGGTCCAAGTCTGTTCCTATGCGACCGGGCTAAGTAACACTGTAGTCCTCTGCGGGAGAGACGGACATTTTGAACTCAATGTAAACATTCCCTTAATCGCTTATTCCCTACATGAGAGCATTACCTGTCTTTCTAACGGCATAGAGATTTTTACAAAACGCTGTATCAACGAAATGCAGGCCCATCCGGAGACCTGTCAGCATTACGTTGAAAAGTCCCTCATGCTTGTTACCGCGTTGAATCCACATATTGGGTACGACAAAGCAGCAGCCATAGCGAAACAAGCCTTCACCGAAAGGAAAACTCTAAGAGAGGTTCTTTTAGAAAAGAAGATTCTCACCTCAAAAGAGGTCGATCAGATCCTCGACCCACGATCAATGATTTAATTCTATTGATCAACCGTGTCTTCAGCATGATCTCTCAAAGACATCTCGCCATCCAGACTCACAGGCAGGGTCTGCTTGAAATCACAAACGAGCTGACAAACATTCTACATCAATCAAAGCTAGGCCTGGGCCTCATGCACATCTTCTGCCAGCATACTAGTTGTAGTCTGATGCTAATGGAAAACGCAGATCCAACTGCAAAGAGAGATTTAGAGGCCTTTTTCAAGCGCCTGATCCCAGAGAACGATCCACACTATACTCACACACTGGAAGGACCGGATGATATGCCCAGTCATATTAAAATGGCCCTCACTCGTTCATCCGAAACCATTCCCTTTGAAGGGGAAAATTTGTTACTCGGAACTTGGCAAGGGATATTCCTTTGGGAACATCGCACTGTCCCCCATTCCCGTAAACTCATTGTCTCATTACAGACCCATTAAGTAATCGCTTGGTTCTAACAAAAAAAACCGGCTATGCCTAAAAGACATAGCCGGGTAAGTTTAGAGTGACTAAATTTTATTCGGTCTAATTACTCTTCCTCTGAAGATACAGTTTCCACTGCGAAAGGATCGATATTACTCCGATAGCCAGGAATATCCTCACGACCTAGATTCATGTCCTTAATCGCACGGGGATCAAAAACATCCTGGTAGGAACCTCCTTCAGGAGATAAAGTGCGAGCAGTGATAAAAACGAGGAGATTTCTCTTTGTCTTATCCTTATTGTTCGATCTAAAGAGGCGACCCAATCCTGGGATATCTCCTAGAACAGGAACCTTGGTAGTTCCACTTCCAATGGTGCTTTCGATCAAGCCACCAAGACCCATGGTATAACCATCTCTAAGAGCAACCTGAGTTGATGTTCTACGAGTTGAAATAATTGGGATTTCTGCTCCACCAGCTCCACCAAAAGTCGTGGTTCCACTACGGCTACTGACTTCTGGATCAACCTTAAGGTTAATCAATCCATCATTATTCACCTGTGGCGTCACTTTCATGATGATTCCGATATCCTTATATTCAAAACCGCTGACTTCAAAAGTACCACGCTCTTGATTGTATGTGTAATTCGGAACAGGGAACTGCTCACCAATTGAGATGACAGCTTCTTTATTGTTAAGAGTTACAACAGTAGGATTCGAAACAAGCCTAGTCTCATTCTGGCTCTTCAATGCGCTCAAAATAAACTTGAATTCAGTAGCATTGAAAACAGCAGATGTTAGGCGGCTTTCGGCCGTTCCATCGAGCAGATTACTCAAACCGCCGTTATTAGTCTCTATCGTAGAACTATCTCTCTCATACTCGTGGCTAAGCGGACCTGCAGAGAGCTCATAACCATTAAGAGATGACCAGTTGACACCAACGTTCTTGACATCACGGTCTGTTACTTCAACAAACTTTGTCTCAATCATCACCTGTTCAGTTGCCCGGTCCAGGGAATCAATGATTGGTCTGATTCTTCCCATTTGAGAAGGACGTTCTGTAATAACAAGAGCATTACTACGAGAATCGATTTGAACGCGACCACCCTTGGTTGCATCTACCATCGAAACGATCGTCGGAGCAATTTCATTTGCCCGAGCATAGTTAAGCATAAAGATCTCGGTAACTGGTGGCTCTGCTCCCAGCGACTCAGCTGTAACAACCTTGATGATATTTGCCTCTTCAACGTAAGTGTAACCAACAGGAGACAATACAACAGCAAAGATCTGCTTCCAAGTCACATCACGTAACTTCAAAGATGAACGCCCTTGCAGGGTATCAGGAACAACAAGGTTCAATTCAAACAAGTCTGCAATATTCCTCAAAATCGTCCGAATCTCTTCGTCAGGAAAATCAACGGAAAGTGTTTCGATAGGTGACTCTGACGAATTTCCTGAAACCTCTGAACCAGGAAATGCAACTTCGACATCAACGCTATTCTCAGAAGGTTGTGATACCTCCGAGCTTTCAGCTTCAGCAGCGACCTCAACACCCACACTGTCCTCAGAAGGTTGTGATACCTCCGAGCTTTCAGCGTCAGCGTAAATCACTTCAGATGTATCCACATCCGAAGCATTCGAATTGGACTCATTCGCCCAAAGCCCAGCGCTGAAAAACAGCATTACCGAGCATATGACTATCATCTTTTTTTTCATAATAAAATTCCTTTTAATTTATAGATTTTACGATCTCTTCACCATTCAGCCGAACGGTGAATTGATTATTTTTGATTGCGGATATAATAATGGGGTATGATTGGTTCTTATAGTTAATCGTTAGGATATCACCAACCTTGAGCCTCTTTTGGCCGAAAAGGAGAAAATATTCCCCCCCGATCCTCACGATCCCTGTCGGATTTATCTTAGCTGCAACGGCTTTTACGATTTCGCTGTCTGTATAAATCTTTTTCGAGATACCAGGTTTTGGCTTAACACTTATCCTGTTCAACGTCCGTCCACTCGTGCTAAATGGGTTCGTTAGGCCCTTAAAAGAGGAAGAATCCTCCTGTGTCCTCGATTCCAATAAACTCTTGGCCAGCTCAATCTTTTCATTGCGAACTACGGTTGAAACCACCGACTTCGCATTCCCTTCAATTGCAGGGATGATTAAGACTAGGAGTGCTATGCGTATTATATTTTTCATTGTATTCCCAAAAGCTCCAATTCGATGGCTGCATTGACTTCGTAGTCAGGTCCATTCTGACTACGGTTTGTGGAAAATGAATTGATTCGGCAGAACAAAGGTCCTGTTTCCAATTTCTTTAAATAGGCTAGAATGACACCAAATCGACCAGTGATATCCACCGAATAGCTGACCCCAACATAGGATTTTTCCTTGCCATTCTTTTCGACCCGATTCTGTTTCAACCCTGATATCTTCGCACCGGTTTCTCCCTCCAATCGGTAAAAATACTGCAGATTCTTCGCCAGCTCGACAGGATCAACCAAACGCGACTCTATGTCCTCAGTCAGAATCTGAAGCGATTTTAGGTCTTCCTCGATCTTTCCACCTTTCAGTGAATTATCTGTCATCAACTCTCCCTGTGCAGAGATTTCTTCATATCGAGTCTCCAGGTCGCCAATGACATCCATCCTGAAGTAGAGGGCCAAAAGCGAAGCGAGAATAACGAAACCTGAAATAAAAGGGATCGGATGACTCTTAATTTTTTCCACTAAATCTTTTGCATTCATTGTCCTTACTTTCCTTTCTTTTCCTCATTTCGTTTGAGTGTTATCTCAAACTGTAGACCGGATCCTTTTTCGTCCCTATGAAGTGACGTTAGGGAGATATCCTCGCAATGAGG
>CAXMUM010000013.1:0-11468 GCA_964196585.1 uncultured Opitutaceae bacterium | reverse complement strand
AAAACATCCAAATATTCAGTGAGATTATTACTTGCTTCCTCCGAGCTACCTCGAATCGAACCAAAAAGGTTCACCCTTTTCTCCGAAAGAGAGATATTGGAAAATACGATCTCTCCGGGAATGCTCTTGCTCAACGCAATCAAAAGACTGGAAGCAACAATATCCTGCGTAACAAACCGATTGACCTCTTCTACTTTCTTTCCTCCCCGTTCGAATTCAGCACTCATCTTAAGATAAGCTCCGTTTCTGGCACCATCCTCCTCAATCTGCTGCTCCCAACTCGAAATTGAATTTTGAATACTCACGCCCTGGTACTCGCGAAATCCAAGGAAAAGCACACATATAATAGCGATAGAGGCAGTCATCATATTGACGAAGAAATCAGTTCGCACTACCTTGAGATCAGGCAGTTCGTCCGTAACCCGAAAATTCGGGTGCCAATTGGGATCAAAGGTTGGTATCTCGTTCTTACTCATCTTCATTTTTAAAAGCTTTGTATTCACCCATCAGACAGGCCAAGCCCATCCATGAAGAATCAAGCTGCGCTTCTTTGGCCGCATCTGATAATTCAACATTCTGATTTCCCAAAAATTCTTTGACGTCGATTTCCAAGAGCTTCACCCCAAGCATATCTGCGATTGTCTTCTTCAACCAAAACATTTTGGGAGGAACTCGTGTGCAATAAAGCTGACCAACTGTCTGTCCGGTTTGAACTTCATAAAAACCAATCGAAGCCTGTAGCTCCCGAATTAATTTTTTTACCAATGATGATCCCATGCCGGTAAAATCAAAATTATCGGAGTTAAAAAGCTTTAGAGCAGATGCTTCATCCTTAAGTCCCAATTCTGACTGCACCACGGGAATCATCGAATTGATGCCATATTTAATTGGCCGGGAGATATCGATCCCTTCCTTTTTTAGGACATAGACATTTGTGTCATCGTCATCAATTTCCAACACCAACGTTGGTATCGATTCCTCCTGATTCTGGAGATAATTAAGAATACCACCAAGACATGCGACTGTTCCTATCTCCATTGATTCTGGATAGATGCCCATCTCTAGGAGATCGGACTGCGCTGTTTTCAATTCATCTTCAGGTGCGGCACATACAAGGGCATCTTTTGGAAAACTATCTTTCGAAGCTGGATCCATTCCATCTCCGGCATCGAGTATACACACTGTAAACTGATCTAGATCTATTTTGAACTGAGAACTCATTTGTTCTGCAAGATAGCTCTGTTTTTTTGCCTTTTTTTGATCGAAAGATCCTCGAGCAACCACCCGTTTTGTTGGATAGACAGCACAATTGGAGATGGCATAGGTTCCCTGCCGAATACCGGCAAATTCTCTTATGGCTTCCTTCGCACCATCTTTGTCATCCAATGAGACCTCCTTAAACTCTTCAACAGTTAGAGGAGATTTCAGACTCGAAGTGCGGGCTAAGAAAGCGGTTCGATCGCTCAATTCGATAAAGAGCCCTTTGGGTTTTGAGGAAATCATGAGGTCGTTTACAAATCGGGTTAAAAGTTATCATAGGCGTAATTCGCCTGAGTTTGTTATCGACCCCTTATTTTAAAGGTTGAACCGATATTTACAGATTCTTGAAACTTCAGAATCTACTTTTACCCAATCAAGACTGCTCTCAGCGTTCCTAAAGAGTCCACGCATCGACCTCTCAATCGAATGGATAAGAATATCTCTCCCGTCTGCACTCAGCCGTAAAAAGTGACGACATCGCTCAAAATACCCACTATAGGGCATAAAAGAAAACGATGACGTCCTAAAAGGGAGCACAACCGAAATGGTCCACTTCAAAACCAAGTGAGATTCAGCTATAATCGCGAATCGAGCTCATTCAAAGAGTCTCAACCCAAGGGAGATCCACAGGATCTTCTTACCTCTTTTACCCTACCTTACACGCTTTTTATGTCGGTTCGACTTCAAGCGCTTGCGGCGCTTGTGCTTCGACATTTTTAAACGGCGTTTTTTCTTAAGGTTACCCATATGAGCTAGTCTGATATTTGAGGGAAAGACGGCAAAAGTGCCCTTATGATTGGCAGGTGTAAAGGACTTTTTTGAAAACTTTTTATCCTCCTTTCTGCCATTCTAAAAACTTACATCCCTTCCTATAGCAGTCGCATAAAGCTGCGTCGACACATTGGAATAACCCGTTATCTCCTTAATCCCATAACGATAGGCATCCAACTGGGGTTGATACATCTCTTTTAATCGTTCTAAAAACGCCTCATCAGACTCGCCTTCTTTTCTTCGATTTGTCTTCCAATCAAGAATGATAACCTCTTCGCCCGAAGAGATGGTAATCAGCATGTCGATGATTCCATCAATCCATTTTTCATCATCCGTCGGCGCAAAAACCGCTATTTCTGTCAAAATTCGATACATTGGATCAATCAATTTCTCCCAAAGAGAAGAATCTTTTAGTAGCTGTAACTCTTTAAAGGCCAAATCATTAAACCCTAATCTTTCGGCGACATCCATCCTCTCCATAAAATAAAGACCTCTTTCTTCCTCCGGTTTCTTCCACGGAAGAAATTCCATCGTCTCATGCCACCACAGACCATACTCGAGAGGATCGTCGACGGAATCCAGAGCCATTGGGGCTTCACTCCCCGACTCATGCAATAAAGTCCGTATCTTATCCCCATGATCAGCCAATTCATGCGGAAGCACCCTTTGGGGAATATCCAGGGACCATTCTTTTGCGGCCACCAACTGCACCTCCTCCACCCTGAGCTTGCCTAATAACCTACCTTCAATTCGAGTAACATCCGATATTTCCTCTCCCGACCCTATGGGGACATTTGCTACCAGCTCCGGCAAAGCTTCGATTCCTTCATCCAATCCACTGCCATCTGCCAAACCCCACAAATCCCAAAAACTCTGCTCTTTTTTTCCCTCCGAACTAAAGCCAAAAGGAATAATCAGATGCTTTTTGAAACGCGTAAGCGTTACATACAGTAGCCGTGACAATTCTCTCAATCGTTCTCGATTCCTGGCTTGAGCAACCTCTTCCGTCAAACTTGCTGTGTCATAATAAATCTTTTCGCTGCCCTCTCTATCTCTAATCAACCGGAACCCCAAATGCGGAGCTATCCCAATCGAACGCCATAAGCCGATAGGAATTACCACTGGCCACTCCAGCCCCTTGGCAGAATAACAAGTCAGAAGATTCAGAGAACCTACCTCATTCCTTCCAACCGATTGAGGTTCATCGCTCTCCCTGAGTAGGGTCGCTAAAAAAGTTCGTGGGCCACCACCCTCTACTCCTATCGTCCCTGCCTGATGGACCAACATCTCCAGTTCATCCCTGCTGGCTCCAGACTCATCCACCAAATCAGAGCGTTCTCTCAGATGGCATACCTCAATCAACTCATTGGTGAATGCTTCCAAAACCACCCCTGCTTCATCACATCGCACAATAAACGGACTCAGCAATCTCAGTGCATCCGCGATCACATCGGGGTAAACCTCTGGACTCGCATAGTCCAACTGACCTCCATCGGAAAAAACTGAGGCCAGCGAATCATCAGAAACCTCAAACAACTCACGAAGAACACCCGCCCATTCAAAAGCATTTTCCGGATCGCAGATCACAGACAAAAGCCCACACATCCAGGCATACACAGGATGATCCCCCTTTCGGCCACCCTTCATTTGCAGAGCACACGGAATCCCCACATCCTTGAAAGCCTTCTCGGCAGTCACCAGCCAAGCATTACGAGGAGCCAAAATCGCCACCTGACTCCAATCTTCGATTCCCAACCCATTCACACCTATCTTATGCAAAGCTTTAGCAATCTGATGAACCTCATCGTATAGCCGCTCTTCTACCCTCAGACCCTCAGAACACTCATCTAACACCAGTCGACTAACAAAGCCCTCGCCTCCACCTCCATTGATGGCCTTCAATCGCTGATAAGGAACCTGCATCAGCTTGTTATTCAATCCCAGATTGTGCTCTCTCTCTTTCCCGAAAGCTCCGGAAAGCTGCCGATTTATGAAATCAATCCCCACCTCAGGCAATCGGAATGTCACCTCAAACGCCAGCAATTCTCCACAGTCTCCTTTTCGAAATCCATCGATATGCCGAAGATAATTGCGGATATCCGCTCGACCTCCAAAAATAGACTGTTGGCCATCTCCAACCATGCAGAAATGCCCATCCCGTGGCCCCTTCCCACCCCCCGGCCAGGTCCCAACAATTTCCCCCGGCTCCCGAGTTATCTCAACCAAAACAGAAAATTGCTGCGGATCCGTGTCTTGAGCCTCATCCAGAATGACGCGATACCCATCCCTTCGGATACGGTCCAATGTTTCAGTGTTCTGAATAATGCTCAGCGCAATTTCAACCTGGTCCGTGTAGGTCTGAATGCCTCTGTCCAATCTGAAAAGACGATACCTCTCCGACAACTCAGCTGCTATTCGACCACCCACCTCAGCCAGCCATTCCTTCAAAGGCAAAAAGTAAGCTTCAAATAATTCAGGCAGAGAGGCTGCCTTCCCCATAGGAGAGGGAATGGGCATATAACCCTCCTTCTCGTGATACGCTTGCACCCATTTCGTCAGCAAAGCCTGCGAACCCGTGATGTTCGATCGCGCCTTGCCCGATCCCTTTGGCTCGATCGATAGGATCTGCGTGAAAACCGTCTCCGAAAAAGCCGGAACCTTACTGAGCAAAGACATTTCAAGGATCCCTTTAGCCGAAACGCTCCCCATCTCCTGCGCCATAGGAAAAAGAGCCTCCAAAGTCGAAAACCGAAGGAAAAGCCTCAAATCTTCTTCTGCTACAGAGTGAAACGTCATCTCGTCCTGTGCAGAAAAATTCTCCCATAGAGCCTTATCATCTGAATTAACAACCTGAGGATCCAGGCTGATTCCATAGGGCTGTCCAAAACGTCTCCCCAATAAAAGACAAAAACTGTGGATGGTACCAAAAAATGCCCTATCAACATAATCCAAGGCACGTTGCTCCCTCTCCGGTCGATCCGCCAAATAATGGATAAGCCTGGACCTGGCTCTCAACCTTATCTCAGTAGCCGCTTTTTTTGTGAAAGTGACCACCACCGTCTTCCGCATAAGATCTTGGCCATCCGGAGACAATGCCATCTTTGCCAAACGATCTGAAATAGCTGTCGTTTTACCCGACCCAGCATTCGCATTCACTGCAAAGTTCTGGCCATGTTCTTCACGAAATAACTTCCGGGAATTCTCATCTGCCAATGCCATACTCATCGAACGCCTCCCTTCGGCTCATCCATCTCCATGAGCATCTTTTCATACTTTTCCTTTCGAATATCGGCCGGTATTAAGACACATGCCAAAGGCAATTCAAAGCCACTCGCATAAGCCGTTCGGTTCGGTGTCAACTGGCCATAGCAACCTGAGAAAATATATCGGCCAACCCTCTCCAAGCTACCCAATGCAACTTCAAGGTCATCCATCGATAAAGAACTATCCACCGCTGTGCTCGCTTTCACCATTCTAACCTCTCCACCAATTGCTCCTAATGAACGCATCGCCTCGAGATAGATCCCCAGCTGAAGCGAATCGCCAGAACTCGCCATTCTTTTGGGTGACAACGGCGCATCTCTTCCAGTCTTAAAATCACACACCAGAACCTTTGCGCCGACTAGATCCATTCGGTCCGAAGCGAGAAGATCAATCCGCCCACTGACTCCCAGAGGATGCTTTCCGCTCAATACCTGACAATCCGATGGAAGCTTGTATTCAGAATGTATGTATAACCCTTCAATCTCTGCCAACACCTTTTCAAGAAATGAAACCGTCAGATAAGTCAGTTCCGATGTAAAGGACTCCCAAAAAACATTTCGAAGTCTTTTCTCCTTAAAATTCGCTAGTAAATTCGCCAACCGATCTCGACAGGGATCAGGCTCTACCAATTGCACCAAGCTTTCACCCCCGTCCTCTCCTCTCAAAGAAAACGCCAGAAACCGATGGGCCAATAAACCCAGAAGTTTTCTCGATTCCAGCAGCAAAGGAGTATGCGAAATACGTCTAAGGCCAAGCACTCCACTGTACCAAAGCTCAACAGGATCCTTCACACCTCGTTCAAGCAATCCGGCAGGCCAACGTTTTCGAATCAACAAATCAGGACGATGACAATAGAAGTACTGATCAAATCCAACTTCTGGATCCATTCGACTAAGGCGTATCCGATTCCATTCATCCAGCTCACAATTTTTCTCCTTCGAAACCTCATCCGGTACCGCTCGGCCAATCCAGTCCTTTTCAATGGACCAGTCACGTAAGTTCAGTCCTCCCACTGCGACATCTTCTCGTGCGCGCACCAGCAAAAGCTGCTCCATCCATCGATTGGGAGAAAGCTGTCTCTCTGCATTGCCCGGCTCATGTAACGACGCCGAAAGCGCCACGCCACCACATGTATTTCGACAGATGTCCAAATACCCGGCCTTCTCTAAAAAAGCATAGTCCTCTGAGAGAAAAAGCCCAAGGGAATAGGACGAAGTTTTATTTAGATCCCCTCGAATCCTATCAGGAAGCCAGAAAGTCTCCTCTCTATGAACAGGCCACACCTCCGCATTACTCCCAACAAAAAGGACGTGCGACCAACAATTGGCAACCGCTCGATGGCGAGTTGTTACAACAACTCGAGACATGTGCCTTCCTCTAGAAGAAGCTGCAGGAAGAGTCGACTCAGGTAACATCTCGATCAAAAGATCTATCACCGGCCCTAACGGACGAATCTTCTCATCGACTGAGGCAAGCCTCTCAAGTCCGCCTATCAAAGACCCATCATCATCAATCCCAAAAGCCTGCTTAATTTCAGTAAAACGTCGCAAGGCATCTGCCAGTGAAATCTCGAAAGGCCAAATCCCTAGCAAGTGAACCACACGAGCCAATTCTTTCATCTCAGCCCTCTTCCCATTATCAATAAAATTCAAACAACCCTCAACCGAATGCGTGTAACATTCCTCAAAAACACTTTCGATTACTCTTCGTGATTCTCCAGGTGACAATGAGATCCTGTTAAAAGGACGCAATTGACGGCAAATTACCCATAAGTCATCCAACCTGTGTCCATTTTTATGATACTGTAAAATCGCTTGCTGAAGATTTATCTCTAGCGGAACCGAACCCGAATCTCCTATTAAATCAGTATAGCCAATCCCTTCAGCCTCCAAATAAGTCAGTAAGTCACGTTTCCCTTCACATTCAGAAGGAAACACCGCAGCAATACGCTTCGCCCCGTCGGCTAGCCATTCGATAATCTGATTAGCCGCCAGGCGCATCTCTACTTTCTTATTCTGGCCCACCAGCAATGGAACCTCTCCAATCCCAAATGAAGTTTCCGTCTCCTCATGGAGAGACACCCACAATTCAGCAATCTTTCCCAATTCACCGCCCTCACTGTCCGGCAAACTCTCTGCTTCAACACCCAATAAATCCTGCCACAGATCAATCCATGCCTCTCCCAAAGGTTTACCCTCAAACTCTGGATAGGGCAAAACCACAACAATCTCTTTTGCGCGACGAGCCAATGCCGCCAAATTGAAAAAATCCAACCAACTCTCAGCTGAAAAGCCGTAGATGAGTAGTCGATCCGCGATAATAGTATCTTTTTCAGATCGGTCTGTCCCAGCCTCCAGTTCCACTTCGGTCATTGGCGCAATGCCGATACGTTTGCACCACTCTCTCAATTCGGCAAAAACCCCTTTCAATAGATCCAGTGGAAATGAACTCTCATTATACCCTGCTGCGATGAGACCCTCCCAATCACCTAAAACCTGTTCAGGATAGCTTAACAAACTTCGGATAAGCCCTGCATGAAGATGATCTTTTGGAAGATAGCGTAATCGTTTCTCCAAAACCATGCGTAAACCATAAACAAGGACACGTTTATCCGCCGCTTCATTAATCCTGTCCTTTTGAGGGCGCAACCACTTCCGGCGAACCAAATTTGGCGACAAGAATTCGACTCCTAGAAAGGCCTTTTTTTCCAATGCCGCCCGCGTCTTCAGTCCCTCAGCCTGACCTCTGGTCGGAACAGCCACAAAATACCGCCCCAATTCCCCCTTGAAAGCCAACCAAGGTGAAACGACCTCCCTCCAAGCCGCATCCCAATTTTGGGTCAAAAATATCTGATAGGGTCTTTCAGATCTGTTGGCCTTTTCACTCACATCAATAGACCTAGGAGAAACACCCCTCTCTTGCCAATGCTTTGTGCAATTAAATGCTTTTGGCTGTCACCATTCTGACTTACCAGTCAGCTCCTAAGGTTTAAGCCCCAAACTGTTCCAATTTTTTCAGTACGACCGCGAAACCTTTTGGCAATTCTGCCTTCACACAAACTGAGGACCCATCCGAATCTTCGAACGAAAGCTCTCTAAGATGAATGCATATTCTGCTGTACAATGGCTTCTCTTCCTTACCACCTCGGCGATAATTCCGCTTTAAACTCGATAAATAAATCGACTTGGAGATGGCATATTGCCCCTCTCCAACAACACGAAGACCACTTTCCGCAGCGTGTAAACGAATCTGGTGAGGCCGGCAGACATCCGACGAAGCTTCCCACATATGATACCGTCCATAACTTTTCTTATGTCGAAACATCGTCTGCGTCTTCCGTCCTGTCGCTCGAGAAATCAATGCCCTCGGCTCTGTATCATGCCGAGCAATCGGTAAATCGCAGACAACCTCCTTCTCCTTTATATCTGGCTCAACCAATAGATCATAAACAAACGTCATCTTCCGTGACCCGATGGCATTTCGCAAAAAATCCTCTGCCTCTTTATTTTTCGCAAAGAGAGAAACGCCCGACAATTCCGGATCAATCGCATTTACCCGTGACACGATCTCAATCCCCAATCGCTCCAGCTGAGGTTTCTTAGCCTCCATCTCTCTCAGCAACGCCATAGAAAAATCCGGGGTGCGCACTGCCCATTCATCCATGGCAGATGACATTCCTGCAGGTTTGTTGAAGGCAAAAAATCCATCCGTATTCGCAATCAGTGGAAACTTTTGCGACGACGACCCTAAATATTTTGGAGGGAAAGAAAGGAACGGCAGTGAATTCGACATAAGAAAAAGGATTGTTGCAGAACTTGATACTAGATCAGTCAGCTTTTTTATCTCTTCTCACACATTTTGGTGCCGATACCGAGAAAAATGAAGCCCCCATCATCACAAAGATAAACAGGGGCTTAGAAAGGGAAAAAAATAGAACTTAGGCTGACAACGCGTGCTTACTCACCTTCGACTTGGCACGAGCAACAGCATTTGGATGAACGAGATTACTTTTAGAAGCCTTGTCCATAGCAGATACATACGATACTGCCACTGTTTTGGCCGTTTCAGCATCACCACTAGCAACAGCCTCGTCATACTTTTTGGATAAAGTCTTAATGCGGCTTTTGGTGGAGCGGTTACGAACCGTACGAACCACTCTCTTGCGGTCGTTTTTAAGTGCGGATTTAGTGTTTGCCATATCTTCTGAGAAAACGCTCAAAACTTCATCTCTTCCCAAGCATGTCAAGGTTTTAGTTTTTATCTTTCTCTACCTTCAGAGACCGATTCAGCCTGCCAAGCCTTCCTTCTCAGCCTTCCTCTCTCTGCATGTCCCTTACCTGTTTCACTATACTAAGAAACTCCATCCTCTCTCCTTTTTCGTCGGATCCCAGACCCTGACCCGCCAGCTCGATCACCCTATCCAGTGACAAATCACCCTTATAGTCAGAATCCCGCAACAGCATTCCAAAACCCGCGACAGCTGCCGCAAATTTGAAATCCTTCGAGACTTCATCCAAAGTAGGCTCATTCGCTAGCAGAGGAATTTCCATCAACTCACTCGTATCTCCAGTTGGCTCTTTATAGCGGAGTTTGAGTGTTAACAGCTCGAGTTCCTTCTCCATATCTCTGTTCTTTGTCTTCAGGCGAGCCAATGGCTTCTGGTATTTCAAGTGATCCACAGGAGGAAGCTCTATATCAACATCCATCGGCACGATCTCATATAGAGCCGTCACCGTATGCCCGGCACCTATCTCCCCGGCGTCCTTGGTATCATCATTGAAGTCTTCCTTCGCCAATACTCTATTTTCATATCCGATCAAACGATAAGCCTTCACTGAAGCCGGATTAAACTCTACCTGGATCTTCACATCCTTGGCGATCGCGACCAAAGTTCCATCAATCTGCGACCCAAGAAGCTTCTTCGCTTCGGCTAAGCTATCAACGTATCCGTAGTTCCCATTCCCATGGTCAGCTAACTTCTCCAGCGTTGAGTCCTTATAGTTACCCATCCCAAATCCCAGGACCGTCAGAAATGTTCCCGTTTTTGCCTTCTCTTCAATCAGCTCAACCAGGCTATCCTGATTGGTTGTTCCCACATTGAAGTCTCCATCCGTGCATAGAATAACCCTGTTTACCCCGTCCTTCACGAAATGAGCCTTCGCCACATCATAGGCCAGTTGAATCCCCATCCCTCCATTGGTTGATCCACCCGCTGACAACCGCTCAAGAGCACCAAAGATTTCTCTCTTCTTCTTAATAGAAGTGGATGGAAGCGCCAGCCCGGAAGCACCAGCATACACAGCAATCGCGACTCTGTCCTCAGGCTGAAGATGCTCAACCAATACCCTCATCGCCTGCTTCACCAGTGGCAGCTTGTTCGGGCTGTTCATCGATCCGGAAACATCCAGAAGAAAAACCAAATTCGCCTTTGGACGTTCCTCCACCGATACAGACTCTCCCCTTAATCCTATCCGCACCAGCTGATGCCCCTCTTTCCAGGGAGCAGGTCCCACCTCCATCGCAGCCGAAAAAGGATCCTCTCCTTTTGCTTCCGGCTCTGGATAATCATACGAAAAATAGTTGATTAACTCCTCAATGCGCACAGCTCCCTTCGGAGGCAACTGCCCGGCATTGATAAACCGTCTCATATTAGCATACGAAGCCGTATCCACATCTATGGAGAACGTCGAAAGTGGATTCTCCTGCACCGCGAGGAATGCATTCTCCAAGATCCTGTCATACGCTTCTGTGTTAAAGTCAGGTCTTCCGTTTCTCGCCGGAGGTTCTTCGAAAACAGGCGGGACAGGATGCGAAAGGATAGACTTCATCCGAACATCAGAACCTTCTGCCTGGTAACGCTGGAGCTTTTTCACACTAGCGCTCCCTGCGTCCTGGAGAAAATCTTCTCCCATAACAGAAATACTCATCGGCACTTTCTGAATTTCCTTACCGATGCCGACAGCCGAAATAGAGTTTGTCTTTAGGTATCTATCATCCTTATCCGAAACAACTTCGAACTTGATTGTAGCTACAACGTCTCGATCCCCCTCCATTTCATCAACAGAGATCCTTGAAACAGCAGGTGACATTTTTGCCACTTCGCCTTTTGTGCCCGGCCGTGATCTCACCTCTGGCTTGGCCTGAGCAACAACCGCTACCTGATTCGTTGCCAC
>CAXMUM010000012.1:0-21925 GCA_964196585.1 uncultured Opitutaceae bacterium | reverse complement strand
GTATGCCTGGATGGATTGCAAATTGGAAGGAAGTGGCCTCAAATCCCAAAGGGAAAATATATCGTCCAAGACAGATATACACAGGTCCAGTCAAACGCGATTACCTCCCTGCAGACAAACGGTAAACGTTTGTTGATCTAACTTTTTCGCCGATCCTCTGATAAAGAAGATCGGGTTTTACCGAAGTCTGTTCATTTTTCTTTGGGAGGAGGTGTTTTAAAAACATCTTCCATTCCTAACCCGGTTAGCCGTTTTATTCCGGCAAAAAGTCTCCAGAGCGCATAGGCCATAACGACTGTTGAGGGGATGACAATTACCGGCCAACTGAGGGCTGTCATTTTTCCAAGTTCCTGAGTGAATTCTACGCTGCCTGAAGGGCTTTTGAGGATAACTCTTGCTAAAATGAAATTGAGAATAGCACTAAGAAGAAATGAAAAGGCGAGAACGTATGTGGATGAGACTAAAAGTTTATCAAAGGGGTTTTCATTGTCTCTTAAAACAAGAGTACGATGAACTTTTTCGACATCGATGATCTTATCATTGTAGAGAAATGTGCGAACGAGGGGATACTTTGTTTTGAGAGAACAGATAACGGCGATCCCCAGAAGCAAGGGGATTGCAGCTTCTTTGACCGCAAACCAGATCCCATCGACTTTGAGAAGGCCTAATCCTCCGGTCAGAAGTATACTGATGAAGCCGAGGATGGAGAAGAAATTCCATTTTTTTCGGGTCACCAAATCATAAATACCATATCCGAGCGGAAGACTTAACCCAACAATAAGTGCATAGACTGGACCAAGTCGGTTTTCAGGGCTCAGTTTGGACAGAATAATAGCAGGGAGGACTATATTGAAGAGCAGGTTGATAAGCATATTCTCCTGCTTTTCTGGAGGAGTTTTGGGCTGGGTCTCTGATGTCATATAAAAAATTTGTGATCGGCAGACTTTGTCATTTTTTGAGACTATTCAAATGTGAAGTTTTGGTATAGATAGAAAGTATGTCCGAAAAACGACTCTTTCTTAGCTTCGACATTGGTTATGTCGCTACCCAGTGGCAGGAAAATGAACGGTTGTGTGAGTTTAGTGTAATAAACCGGGTATCTAGAACGAAGCGGGTTGTGAGGTAAAAACGAGAGATGAATAGGTAATGAAAGTGGAAGATATCAATCTACCGGAAAAAGGTAGAGTTCTTGGGGTTGGCGTCGACTTGGTCGAAGTGAGTCGTATTGCGGATATGTTGGAGCGGCATGGCGAGAGATTTCTGAAGAGAGTTTATACCGAAGAGGAGTTGAAATATTGTATGAGGATGAAGTATCCTCAGAAACATCTGGCTGCCCGCTTTGCAGCCAAAGAGGCTGTATCTAAGTGTTTCAGCACAGGGATTGGTTCCGAATTGTCTTGGAAGTCTATTTCTGTCATTAATGGAGCAAATGGGGAACCGAATATTTGTTTTGATGAGAAAGGCTCCAAAATCTTATCCCAAAGAGGAGGGGAGTCCGTTTTGATCAGCCTTTCGCATACTGAGTCAATGGCTGTGGCATTTGCCGTGGTGGTGGCTACTACAAAAGGTGTCTAAGTAGAAAATGAATGGATTGCATCCGATATTGACCTGTGGAGAAGCGATTGCTTGGGAAAAAGAGATCCTTGGTGATGTGGAATCATTGGAATGGGCTGCCATGGAACAGGCTGGGGAATCTTTGGCGGAGTCCATCCTGCAGGACTTTGAAGAGATAGCTTCAATTCCTGATGATGCACGGCTTCTTTTGCTAGTTGGTAAGGGTCACAATGGGGGAGATGCTCTTATTGCATTGAGGCATTTACTGAGGACGCTTGAAGGGGCTTCGGTAGTTATCGCCTTTTCTTGTGGATTTGAAGCCTTGAAGCTCTTGAGCCGAAGGGCGTTTGAGGAATTGTGGGCTGAGCATGGACCTCGGATAGAATATCAACTACCATATCCCCTGAATAAGAGTGAAGTTGGGGAGAAGATGGCTCAATGTCTGGGGCTTCCTTACGATATTTGTATCGATGGGCTTGTTGGAATGCAGTTTAGGCCCCCGTTACGTGGGCGTGTGGCTGCGATGACTTCTCTGGTAAATGATAATCCATCGATCAGGTTTCGGGCAGCGATTGATTTACCTAGTGGTATCGGAGATGAGGTAGGTGAGACTTCGTTCCGGGCAGATTTTACGTATTCGACTGGTATTGTGAAACGACCCTTGTTGGTGAAACAGAATGCAGATAATGTTGGGCGTATTCGATATTTGGATCTCAAGTTCTTCTCTGAAGAACGTGAACCTAATGGAAATGAATTTGTCATCACAAAAGATATCCTGGAGCCGTTGAATCGATTGAGGCCAACTGTTTCTGACAAACGTTCGTATGGTCATCTGTTCGTTCTGAGTGGTTCTAGAACAATGCCAGGGGCTGTTTTAATGTCTGTTCAAGCAGCGTTGAAGTCGGGAGTTGGATTGGTGACCGGGTTTGTTCCTGAGTCGCTAGTTGCCCATTTTTCAGCTCAGATGCCTGAAGCGATGTGGGTACCATGGCCGGAGACACCCAATGGGTCACTTGCTCTGGAAGGCCGGCATTTATTGTTATCTCGGATTGATCGGTGTACCGGGTTATTGATAGGTCCGGGGCTCGGGAAGGAAGAGGAAACACGTGCACTTGTAGCAGACGTAGCCTCTCTTGTTCCTCATCCTCTGGTTCTGGATGCAGATGCACTCGTGCCTGAGGTGGTCGAGGTTATCGCTGAGAAACGGAAAGGGGCGCAGATTGTTTGCACGCCGCATGTAGGAGAGTTTGAGCGATTATCAGGAGGACATGCTTCGACTGAGGCTTTGAATCGATATTGCCGAAAATGGGGGGTGGTGACTTGCCTTAAGGGGCCTACGACCCGTGTCTCTGATGGGGAGGTAGTTTGTCACAATATTTTTGGAGGACCTGTATTGGCTCGTGGAGGAAGTGGTGATTTATTGGCGGGATTGTTAGGAGGTTTGATGGCTCGTCCAGGGAGCAAGGCTTTCGAATCTACGCTTCAGGCAGTCGCCTGGCATGGAAGAGCAGCCGATGAGCTTGCCCGAGATTGCGGGCAGGTGGCGGTGAGAACAACTGACATTCTTCCATATTTATCGAACGCAATCTGTATTTGAGAAACTAAAATGAAAGGGGGATTAACGAGAAAACAGGCATTTATGATCTTGAATTGCCTTCCATCGATTGGGCCAGTTACGCTTCAGCGCTTGATGGAGGCTTTTGATGATGGTCCTGGAGCTAAAAAGACTGATTCAAAAACGGGCAGATGGGCGTTTTGAGCAAAGCGTAATCTATAGATCGCTTCCAATGCCTTAGCCTGGAGGCCAGGTCATTTTCCGTTTTCCCAGCAAGTGGACATGAAGGTGTGGAACCGTCTCTCCTCCATCTGAACCATGGTTGATGACGAGACGGAAGCCGTTTTCCAATCCGAGCTTCTTCGCTATCTTACCTGCGGTGAGGAGTAGGTGCCCAAGGGTGGATTGATCAGACTCATCGGCCAATCCAATACGAGGAATTACCTTCTTTGGTACAATGATGAGATGAACCGGTGCTTGTGGTTCGATGTCATGAATGGCGATACAGAGATCGTCTTCATGCTCGATATTAGCCGGGATTTCCCGGTCAATGATTTTGCTGAAGATGGTTTTTTCCGACATGATAGTTTTGTTGATTTAATAAAAAAGGAGAGTGAGTCGGATCTGTGATGGAATGCGGGCACAAGTGAAGGTTCTTAGATATGCGATTGTATCGTCGTATTCTTGTTGGCGTCTTTTTGTCCATCGTTTCCCTTTTGGACAGATAGCCTTTTTCAAGTTTGTGACGATCAATGTCGCTTCTCGAAATTGGATAAGGTTTTTGATTTGTTGAAGCATTTCTGCCCTTAGCCAAAGGGGATCAAGTGGATTGTCGTTGGGTGCTGCATTGCAAAAACGAAACCCGTAAGAGGACGGGGTGGCTTCCATCTGGTGATTAGTCAGCTTGCGAACGGCTTGGTTGAAAAAAGTCTTGAGAGAAGATTGATCACGATCTTCCAACAAAGAAGCATCGATGGCATCTTTGATCTGTTTTGCGAGATAGAGATCTGAGCCGGTAAGATCGGCGAACAAGGTATTCACAAGATGAAGGCTTGTGAGATCCTGTTGTGGTATTTTCTCCATTTATTTTTTGAGATTGCTGATTTCGTCGGCTAGTTCTGAGACATCACGAAAGTCTTTATAAACGCTTGCGAAACGGATGTAGGCGATCGCGTCTATCTTACGAATCCTTTCCATGATGTTTTCACCGATGGCGATGCTGGGGATCTCGTAATCGTACTTTCTTTCTAATGTATCGATGACATCTTCGATTAACATATTGAGTTGTTCGATATCGATTGGGCGCTTTTCACAAGCGGTACGGAGCCCAGAGAGGATCTTATTGTGATCAAAATCTTCGCGACGTCCATCTCGCTTGATGACAAAGAGGCCTTCGTGAATAACCTGTTCCGTGGTTGTGAACCGAGTTCCGCATTCGATGCATTCACGCCGTCTTCTAGTGTTCAGGCCATCTTTGCTAACTCGTGAGTCGATGACTTTATCTTCAAGTGAAGAACATTTTGGGCAACGCATGATGTCTTCTAGAGAGATAGAAAGTTTTTCAGGATCGTCATCCCATTTTCGGTGGCGATGGATTCCGGATGAAACTGAACTCCATATAGAGGAAGCTCTTTGTGGCGCACTCCCATTATTTCACCTTCTGCTGTTTCAGCTGTGATCTCTAAACAATCCGGAAAGGTATCACGTTTAATCAGTAACGAATGATAACGAGTAGCTGAAAAGGGAGAGGGGAGTCCCTGGAATAAATCTGTGTTCGAATGAGTGACTGGAGAGGTCTTCCCATGCATCAATCGATCTGCCCGAACAATTTGTCCACCGAAGTGTTGGCCAATACACTGATGTCCAAGGCACACGCCAAAGAGAGGTTTAACTCCTGCAAAAGCTTTTACGATTTCGAGGCTTATCCCGGCTTCATTTGGTGAGCATGAACCTGGAGAGATGAGAACGCGGTCCGGGTTTAATGCGAGAGCCTCTTCAGGTGTGATTTCGTTGTTGCGAACGACTCGTTGTTCAACCCCCAGTTCTCCGAAGTACTGAACAAGGTTAAAAGTAAATGAATCGAAGTTATCGATGACCAACAGCATAAGCCTTCTATTGAACGTCCAGAGGGCAATCAGGTCAAGTGTAGGTGAAAGAATGCATTTAAATTTAAGGTGCCCTGTGCAGGGTTTTCTGGGGTTGCCTTCGGAGTTCTGATGGCGAAGTTTCTCTATCATACAATAAGAATGGCTGCACATTTCCAATTGATTAAGACAGATGAGGCGACTTCCGCCAGGAGAGGTCGTTTGAAGACATTACATGGGGCGATCGAAACCCCTATTTTTATGCCGGTAGGGACTCAGGCTACCGTCAAGGCCTTGACACCTCGTCATCTAGATGAAGTGGGTGCTCAAATAATACTGGGAAATACTTATCACCTGGGGTTGCGTCCAGGATCGGAATTGATTCGAGAAATGGGTGGGTTGCACCGATTTATGGGGTGGGATGGCCCCATTCTGACAGATAGTGGAGGCTTTCAGGTCTTCAGTCTGGCAAAGTTACGTAAGATTGAGAAAGATGGTATTCGATTTCAGTCTCATATTGACGGGGAAGAGGTTTTTCTTGGACCGCGTGAAGTGATGAAACTGCAGGGAGATTTTGGTTCTGATATAGCGATGGTGATTGATGAGTGCCCACCTTTTCCCTGTGAGAGAGATGTTTGCCGTAGTGCAGTCGATCGAAGTTATCGTTGGGCAAAGGAGTGTTTGGAAATAGGCAAAGAATCGGGTTTCCTGGAAAGTGGACATCACCTGTTTGCAATCGTTCAGGGGTCTACGTTTGAGGACATGAGAAAGGCGGCGGCGGAGGCTCTTGGCGCCTTAGATTTTCCCGGGTATGCTGTTGGGGGAGTGAGTGTTGGAGAGCCTGAACCTGAAATGCTACATCAGGTAGGCGCTGCAACACCGTATCTACCTAAAGATAAGCCGCGCTATACGATGGGTCTGGGGACTCCACCTCAGCTATTGAAGATGGTGGCTCTTGGGGTTGATATGTTTGATTGTGTTTTGCCAACTCGTTTGGCGAGAAATGGCAGTGTCTACACGCCGCACGGGATTCTCAATTTGCGCAATGAACGTTATCGAAATGTAGGTGCCCCTCTGGTAGAGGGTTTGGACAATTATACCTGTCAAAATTTCTCGATCGCCTATTTGCGGCATCTTGTTATGACCGGTGAGATTCTAGGATGTACTCTGCTCTCTATACACAATGTCCATTTTTATCTGGATCTGATGCGGCAGGTGCGTGAGCATATCGAAGCAGGTGATTTTGATCCTTGGCATCGGGATTGGATCCAGACATATGAAGAGGGGATGAAAAACCGTTGAGTTGTTATGATTCTAAGAGGTTTTAGTTCTTAGGCGACCATTTTGGATAACCGATAATAACAGTGATGCGTATTTTAGTAACAGGCGGAGCCGGATTTTTAGGAAGTCACCTTTGTGAGCGTTTGCTTGAGCAGGGCCATGAGGTTATCTGCATGGACAATCTTTTCACAGGGAGAAAAGAAAACCTATCGGGATGTATGGATAATCCTAGATTCGAGTTTATTCGTCACGATGTAGTGGATTCTTTCATGGTGGAGGTTGACCAGATTTACAATCTGGCTTGTCCTGCGTCACCCGTCCACTATCAGTATAATCCTATCAAAACGACGAAGACATCCGTGATGGGTGCTATTAATTCACTTGGTTTATCAAAGCGTCTGAAAGCTCGAATACTTCAAGCTTCCACTTCAGAGGTCTACGGAGATCCAATTGAGCATCCTCAGACTGAGAGTTACTGGGGCCATGTGAATCCGATTGGTATACGTTCATGTTATGATGAAGGGAAGCGCTGTGCTGAGACCCTTTTTTTTGATTACCATCGTGAGAACGGTGTGGATATCCGTGTTGTTCGAATTTTTAATACATATGGCCCTCGTATGTTGAGCGACGATGGGAGGGTTGTTTCAAACTTCATCGTTCAAGCCCTGAAGGGTGAGGAAATTACTATCTACGGAGATGGAAGCCAGTCACGTTCCTTTTGCTATGTGGACGATTTGATTGATGGATTGATCCGGTTTATGGATCAGGAGGAAATCGTTGGGCCGATGAACTTGGGCAATCCAGTGGAATTCACCATGAGTGAATTGGCAGAACAGATAGTTACCCTTACAGGGACGACGTCAAAAATTGTTCATAAACCTCTACCGAAGGATGATCCAAAGCAACGCCAGCCGGATATCTCTTTAGCAAAAAAACACTTACAATGGGAGCCCAAGGTCTTTCTAGAAGAGGGTTTAAAGAGAACGATCGACTATTTTAAAGCTCGTAGGTAGAAACCTTTCAGAGACATCAAATGACGATGTCAGAGAGTTTTTTTGAAGAAAGGCGAAGCTGACTAAGAGACTGGAGGCAGAAAATTTGTCAGAGTTAGCTTCAAAAATAGTTTCGGGAACATAGTATTGTCTGATTTGTCCGTTGCCAAGGCCCCCAAATGGCTGCTAGCTGTCCTGTTTTTCTATGATCAAGTCTTTGCTCAAAAAGTTTTCCGGCCGTCACTACCGTAAGTTCATCAAAGAATGCGAACCAATCGTTGATCGCATCAATCAACTGGAAAGTGAGTATCAGGCGCTTTCGGATGAGCAACTGAAGGCGAAAACCGAGGAGTTTCGCACTCGTTGTCGAGAAGGAGAAACTCTGGATGAGTTGCTTCCTGAAGCATTTGCTGCGGTGAAAAATGCCGCCCGACGCATGCTTGGTCAAAAAATTGATGTATGCGATCATGAGATGACTTGGGATATGGTTCATTTCGACGTTCAACTGATGGGTGGTATGGCCCTGCACAGTGGTCGAATTGCTGAAATGAGCACAGGTGAAGGAAAGACTCTTGTGGCGACGCTTCCTCTCTATCTCAATGCGTTGTCCTCACGGAATGTTCAGTTGGTTACGGTCAATGATTACCTAGCCCGTCGAGATTCTGAATGGATGGGTCATCTGTATAGGTTTCTTGAGTTGACTGTTGGATGTATTCAGAACCAGATGCAGCCGGATGAACGTCGCGAAATGTATTCGTGTGATGTTACCTATGGAACGGCTTCGGAATTCGGCTTTGATTATCTGCGGGACAATGGAATGGCTTTCCGCAAAGAACACCAAGTCCAGCGTGATCACTTTTTTGTCATTGTGGATGAGATCGATTCGATTCTGGTCGATGAAGCTAGAACGCCGCTGATCATTTCCGGCCCAATGGCTATTCAACGAGAGCAGCCTTTCACCAAGCATAAACCTGGGGTTGATAGCCTTGTTCGCAAACAGATCAAATTGTGTAATCAGTTGGCTTCAGAGGTGAAGGACATTTTAGCGAAAGAAGATGGAGATGAGCAGGAAGCTAGTCTCAAGATGCTTCAGGTAAAGCTGGGGATGCCCAAAAATAAACAATTTCTCCGGCTTCAGGAGACTCCTCAGTATCGCAAAGCATTCGACAAAGTAGAGGTCGAGATGAAAGGAGACATGAATAGAGCGCAGTTCTATGAGCTGAAGGAGGTTCTTTATTATGTCATTGATGAACAACAGAAGCAGGCAGACCTAACTGAGCTGGGTCGATCCACTTTACGACCAGACAATCTGGATGCCTTTGTTCTTCCGGATCTCCCAACTTATTTCAGTGATTTGGATAAAGACGAGGAAAAGACAGAGGAGCAAAAAAACGCAGAGAAGCAGAAAATACAGACCGAGTACGAAGATGCCAGTGAAGACATTCATGCAATCAGTCAGCTTTTACGGGCTTTTTCTCTTTATGAGAAAGATGTCGAATATGTGGTTCAAGAAGGCAAGGTTGTCATCGTCGATGAAAATACAGGTCGAATCATGCAGGGGCGTCGATGGAGCGATGGCCTGCATCAAGCTGTCGAAGCGAAAGAAAATGTCGCTATTGAAAGGGAGACGCGGACCTATGCGACCGTTACTATTCAGAACTATTTTCGGATGTATGAAAAATTGGGTGGTATGACGGGTACTGCTGAAACGGAAGCGACAGAATTTTTTGATATCTATAAGTTAACAGTGGTGGTGATTCCGACCAACGTGCCTTGCATACGGGAAGATCTCAATGATGTGATCTACAAGACCCGTCGAGCAAAGTACAATGCAGTTATTCAAGATCTGGGAGAAGCACATAAGCGTGGGCAACCTGTTTTGGTTGGTACTGTTTCAGTGGAATCATCCGAAGTCTTTAGCCGCATGTTGCGCCGGGCTAAGATTCCTCACTCGGTGTTGAATGCGAAATTCCATGAACAGGAAGCGGATATCATTACTCGGGCCGGATTGAGAGGCGCTGTTACCATTGCTACCAATATGGCGGGCCGTGGAACGGACATTAAGTTGGGTGAAGGTGTTGTAGAAATCGGTGGCTTGTTTGTGATCGGAACGGAACGTCATGAGTCTCGTCGTATTGATAGGCAGCTTCGTGGTCGTTGTTCACGACAGGGAGACCCAGGGTTGACCAAGTTCTTTATTTCCTTGGAAGACGACTTGATGCGCTTGTTTGCTTCCGCAGGTCCATTATCACGCTTAATGGAGAAATCCATGAGTGATGATGAGGAGATGCAGCACCCTCTTTTGAATCGATCGATTGAATCAGCGCAGAAGAAAGTCGAACAACAGAATTATTCGATACGGAAGCGGTTACTGGAGTACGATAATGTTTTAAATAAACAGAGGGAGATTATTTACGAAATCCGCAACGAAGCGCTTCACAGTGATGAGCCGAAAAGACTGATCCTGGACATGATCGAGGAGGAAGTTTCGGAACGATTGGAGTCTATTGGGCAGGGAAGCCGGACTGGGATGGAAACGATGGCTGTGGATGGTTTTGTCGGATGGTTAAACTCTCATTTTCCGATTTCCTTCAAGAAGGAATTAATGGAAGGTAAATCATTTGAAGAAGCAGTTATTTTAGTCCTTGATCGGATTAAGGAAGCCTACAGCTTAAAGGAATCTGCTGAGAACAAAGAGGCGCTGGCTCATCTGGAGCAGTATGTCATTATTAATGCGGTTGATAACCACTGGCAGGAACATCTTACCGAGATGGAAGACCTACGGCAGAGTGTTGGCCTGCGAAGCTATGGTCAAAAAGATCCCCTAGTTGAATACAAGGGAGAAGCCTTTACCTATTTTGAGGAATTGATGAATAACATTAGGTTGCAGATTTGCACCAGCCTCTTTCGTTCGGCTACTAATGTGACTGCTCTGGAGAATGTTAAGGCAATGTTGGCTCGAAACGCCAAGGCAGAGGGACCTGGGTCAGAAAACTCTTCCTCGGCAAATGCTTCTGGAGAAGAAAGTGTGAAACTTCCCAATGTAACGGTGAAACGAGATCTTCCCAAAGTAGGACGAAATGAAAAATGCCCCTGTGGTAGTGGAAAGAAATATAAACATTGTCACGGGAGTTGAGTTGGTCAAGGGGCTGAGCAGTGTTACTTTCCCGTCGGTTTGATGGATCATAAGGAAATGATATTTGCTCAGATCTCCTCATTGAAGACTGAAGTTTCCCGGTGGGAAAGAGGGGATCTTATTAGTGCGGTTGTTACTTTTGTGATCTCTGCGCTCCTGTTTGTTGTCTCGTTTCCTCCTTTTGATCTTCCTGAAGCTGCCTATGTTTTAGCGGTTCCCTTTTTGTTGTGGTGTTATGCGCATCCTCCACGGCGTTTATTTCTTGGGGCTGTTTTTTTAGCCGGGTTTATCGGCTGGTTTGTCCTTATTTTTTGGTTACGGCATGTGACTGTTGGAGGACTGGTCTTTTTGGCTTTTTACCTGGCCCTTTATTATACTGGTTGGTTTGCGGTGGTGCGGTGGGCTCTTCCGCGGATGGTTGAACGACCGGTTGGAATTCGATTGGCAGGAATTTTTGCTCTGGCAGGACTGTGGGTTTTGCTGGAGTACACCAGAGGTCATTTTCTGACTGGATTTTTATGGCTGCCTCTAGGTGCAAGCCAGTGGGAGCGACCATTGATGTTGCAAAGTGCATCCTACGCTGGGGCTTGGTCTGTTTCGTTTGCCCTCATCTTTTTTAATTTGGCGATCGCGGCTTATATGCAGCGGATGTATCGTTTTTACAGGGAAAGAAAAGGGAGGTTTTGTCCAGAATTTTATCTGGCATTGGTCCTTGTCTTTGTAGTGTCATTTGGCCTTTATCGAAAGACAGTTGGGCAGGAGCGAAAAGAGCTGATGAGAGCGGGGGTAATGCAGCCCTACATACCGCAGGAAGCAAAATGGGATCAAGCTCATGCATTAGAAATCTTAGAGATACTTGAGCGAGTTACCTTAAATCTGAAAGCTCTTGAGCCGGATGTCATTTTCTGGCCTGAAGCCGTTACTCCTTATGCAGTCAAAGGTGATAAACATGTCGAAAAATGGATTGAGGATCTGGTTTCGAAATTGGATGTTACCCTTTTTTTGGGAGCAATTGCGATTGAAGGAGAGAATGGGTCGGAAGAAGAATGGTATAATGCGGTAACCATGGTTGAACCTAAATATGGGCTCTATTCTGAGTATTATCGGAAACGACATCTGGTTCCTTTTGGTGAATATGTTCCGTTACGTCGATTTTTCCCCTGGGCGGCAAAGTTCGTGCCAATTGGGGGCGATTTCATACCAGGAGAGTCACCAACGCTTTTGCCTTTGTCATTGCCTAACAGCCGGATCGAGGTGGGTTCTTTGATTTGCTATGAAGATGTTTTTCCCTCTCTCGCCCGTCGGTCAGTGAAAGATGGCGCTGGGTTTCTATATGTGGCCACCAATAATGCGTGGTATGGAGAAGAAGGGTCTGCTTATCAACATGCGGCACACTCTGTTTTGCGAGCAGTAGAGACGCGTAGAGTGGTGTTACGTGTGGGAAATGGGGGTTGGAGTGGTTGGATTGATGAGTTTGGAGTCATTCGCAATGTGTACGTGGATGGAGAAGGCAGTATTTATGCTAGGGGCGGAACGGTCTATGATTTAACTCGAGATCAACGCTGGGTTGGGCGAGAATCTTTTTACGTGAAACATGGAGATTGGTTTGTTCTCCTCTGTTTCGGTCTTTTCTCTATCGGTATCTTTATTATTTATAGAGAGGAAAAGAAACAGAAGAATGCTGGTGAAGCATCCTAATCTAGCATCTCTAAAAGATCCCCTGAAACAGAATCAGCGCTGATTTTATTTAGGCGGACAGAGCCCATTCTATTGGCTAGATATTCCTTCTTACTTTGATTAGCTTCAATCACAACACGGATGTAGTTGTCGGTGTAGCCGGGCCAGGTGTCTCTCTTTGGATCTTCAAAAAGAACCGGCATGGTCTTTCCTAGATAGGCTGTGTAATGGTCATATCGTTTGGTGGAAGACCGTGGTTTTTATTGTTGATACAATTCAACGATGAACATTCTTTATTCTAAAGATTTAATCTGAGACAGGGAAAGGCAGTCTTTTTAAGTATCAAGTTATTTCAGGGATGGATCTTCCTTCATCCACTTCGATATGATCGAAAAAGGTTTCGATTGGGGTCTCTGATTTGAGACCGGAATTGCGAACTCGTTCTTGCAAGATCTCACTCGCTGAATCTCTCCACCCCCGTTTGCTCATGAAGCTGTTCCAGGCTAGAATATCTTCCTCTAATCTGGTAGTGCCTTGTTGCCAGCACCATTGAAGGATTTCGTCATCGTTTCCTCCTTCGCTGACCCGTTGTATGATTTTGGGATGTGAGACTCCGAGGAATTTAACACATCGATCATCAAAGCCGTTGCCGAAGCTTGAATGATAATCAGAGGGCAGTTCTTTTTTGAGATGGAGTCGGATCTTATCGATCATCCGACCGAAATAATAAAGACCTCCGATTTTGTCATAGCAGCTGCGCAATCCAGGAACGTTCATGGGGGCTACCTTGTTGCCTTGTTCCCTGATGACAAGTGAGAAGGCGAGGAGATGGTCGGTTTAGTAACCGGCAGCGTGGCCATCTTTACGGCTTTCGCTCGCGCCGATGTAGACATTGTTGTTTGAATCTTTAAGGATACCCTGGTAACCTCCGAAACCACCTTTTCCAACCTGAGTATGGTGTCCCATGTTGTTAAGGATTTGGACTGTTTCTTCTGGGATTCCTGTCTCCAGTGCAACAATTCCACCGGTTTTCATTATGCCGCCGGTTGGGGTAGAGGAGCCGATGTGTTGCCATCGAGCCGCATCTCCTGCTTCCTGAAGATTCATGTCGAAGTCGATCAGATTGACTAATATCTGGACGTGCCCTTGGGGCTGCATTGCGCCACCCATTACTCCGAAGCTAAGCCAGGGCTTCCCATCTTTGAGGACGAAGGCGGGGATGATAGTGTGGAAAGGTCTTTTGCCGGGTGCATAAACATTGGCATGGCCGGGTTGAAGAGAGAAGAGTTGGCCTCTATCTTGAAAACCAAATCCCAATCCGGGGACCACGATTCCAGATCCCATTCCTCTAAAGTTACTCTGGATAAGAGAAACCATGTTTCCCCCCGCATCTGCTGTGGTAAGGTAAATGGTATCTCCCTCGAGGAGAGCTGGATTTCCCGCATCATAACTCTTAGCTGCGAGGCTTGGATCAATGAGTTCACGTCTTTGGGTGGCGTATTCTTTGGAGATAAGCGTTTCCAGTGGAACGTCATAAAAGTCAGGATCCGCATAGAATTTTGCCCTGTCTTCGTATGCGAGTTTTTTGGCCTCGATCATGAGGTGAAGTGATTCAGGGCTATTGTATCCGAGTGATCGCAGATCATAGGCTTCGAGAATATTTAAAATCTGCAAGGCAGCGATCCCCTGTCCGTTGGGAGGTAATTCAAAAACGTCAAATCCTCGGTAATTGGTGGAGACCGGTTCAATCCAGGTGGACGTATGTGTTTCGAGATCCAACTTCCGCAGGTAACCACCATGACCTTGAAAAAAGGCATCTATCTGATCGGCGATAGAGCCTTTGTAAAATGCATCTCTCCCGTGTTCGGCTAGGAGGCGATAAGTATTAGCGAGATCCGGATTCCTAAAAAGTTCCCCTTTGTTCGGGGCACGCCCGTTGAGGGTAAAGGTATCTCGAAAACCTCCTGGTTGCTTAGAGAGTTCCGCAACACTATTTTGCCAATAATTAGCGATTACTTCTGTGAGAGGAAAGCCTTCTTCGGCATACTGGATGGCAGGAGCGAAAACATCTTTGATGGGGAGATTTCCGAATTTTGTAAGCAATTCGAACCACCCATCAACAGCTCCGGGGACAGAGATCGGCAGCATCCCCAATGGTGGTATCTGTGTTAGCTCAAGTGCTGCTAGTTCAACCTGAAGTTTTTCCAGAGTGAGTCCTTTGGGGGAGCGACCACTAGCGTTAAGGCCATAAAGTTTCTCTGTCTTGGCATCCCAAACGATGGCAAAAAGATCTCCACCGATCCCGGATCCGGTTGGTTCCATTAATCCAAGAGCAGCATTGGCCCCTATAGCTGCATCGACGGCGGACCCTCCTTTTTTTAGAATTTCGACACCTATCTGAGTTGCGAGAGGTTGACTGGTGGCGACCATCCCATGTGGAGTTATGACTTCTGAACGGGTGGCATAGGGTTTTCCAGTCATACGATCCACTTGTGCTAGGAGATAATTGGGTGATAGTTGAAGGAGGCCCACCATGAGTAATGGGGCGAAGAAGGGGAAGTTGATTTTCATTTGAAAGGGAAGAGAAGTCCTCATGGGAGGACTGTTTTGTTGGATCAATGATTTTAAATTAACAAAAAAACTCTGAATAAACGAACCAATCCGGCGTCTTATTGTCTGATGAACAATCAAACGATTATGAAGAAACTTTCAGGTAAGCTTGTCGGTGGTTTTTTGCTGGGTGCTGTTATGATGGCAGGTCCGGGCTGTGAGTCTATGGGACCCAATGCTTCACAGGGAGCTGCTGTGGGGGTGATCTCAGGTGCAGTGATTGGCGGGATCATTGGGCATCAGTCAGGAGAGGGGGCTGAAGGGGCTGCTGTGGGTGCTGCTGCCGGAGGAGTTTATGGAGGAATCGTTGGTAATGAAAAGGATCAGGAGATCTGGCGGGAGGAAACTGAACGTGAAAATGCCAGATGGGAGCAGGAAAATCGAAAAAATGATATTGTAGAGGGTCGCTCTATTGATGATTCAGATCTCGAGGCCGCCCGTAAGAGAGCTGAAGCAGCAGAAGCTGAACTCGAGTCAGTGAGGAGGGAGCAACAGGAAGCGATACGTCGAGCACGAGTTTTAGAAGAGTATGAAGCTCGAGAAGCCGAAGCTCGCGCGGAGGCAGAGGAGGTTCGTCGGGCTGAAAGTGGGGGATATTGAAGTAAGTCTTTGTAGATGTAAGAACTAATTTTAGATAGAATTTGGGGTGCGTTTCATTTACTGGAACGGTAGACAGGCTGACTCGTGGGGAGTCAGCCTGTTTTTTGTGAGAAGCTGTTTGCTTTCGCTCTTTGGAGTGCGCCTAGAAAGTTTCTGTGAAATTGAAATTAGGGTATCTTCTGCCATTGGATTTCACCTCGATCTCAGTAGGCAAAAAAACGGCGAAGGAGGACTCCTTTGCAAAATACTGCCTAAAATTGACGCTACTTTTTAGCCGCTTTGCAGCAGTCGTTGACGTAAAAGTGTCAGGCGTTCTTTGCTTTCCGCGTTACGAATCGCCATAGCGTAGGCAGCCGTTTCACCGACGATAATCACCTTTCGTTTTCCTCGAGTGATAGCGGTGTAAATTAGGTTTCTCTGGAGCATCATAAAATGCCCTTTGAGTAGTGGAATGACAACTACTGGGTATTCGCTTCCCTGCGATTTGTGAATACTGATGGCGTAAGCGAGGCTTAGATTGTTCAGATCGCTGCGTTCTAGGATATGCTCCTGCCCGTCGAAATTGGCGGTAAGGGTTCCTTCTCCGGGGTCAGTGGAGATAATGCGTCCAATATCTCCGTTGAAGAGATTCTTGTCGTAGTTGTTGCGCAGTTGAATGATTTTATCTCCAGGGTGGAAAGCACCGGAAGGTCCTCTGATGGCTGTGGCAGTTTTGTCTGTTCTGCGATTGAGGCTTTCCTGGAGTTGTTGATTTAGATTCCCTACGCCAACAGTGCCCTTATGCATCGGAGCCAGGACTTGTATGTCCTGCACGGGATCAAAAGAAAATCTCTGAGGAATTGTGTGTGTGCAGAGAGTGATGATCTTGCGGAGGCAATCTTCTGAATCTTCGGACGAAATAAATTGAAGGTCGTGTTTTGGGTCGAGTTGCTCAGGATCAGACAGAGGAGAAGGAAGTGAAATCTTTCCCTCATTGATGGCGTGTGCGGTCGAGACAATCAGGCTCCAGGCTTTCTGGCGGTAGATGGAACTGAGTCTTACGACAGGAATCAGAGAGCTTTTGATAAGGTTATTGAGGATGTCTCCTGCTCCAATGGATGGAAGTTGGTCTGTGTCTCCGACCAGAACGAGGTGTGCTTTGGAAGGGACGGCTTGAAAAAGGGCTGCAGCCATTCTGGAGTCGATCATACTGGCTTCGTCCACAATGAGAAAATCTGTGTTTAGAGGGTGGTCCCGGTTGACGGTGAAACGTCCTTTGGCTGGATCGAATTTGAGTAGTCGGTGAATGGTTTGGGCAAAGCCACCAGTCGTTTCAGCCAGCCGTTGGGCGGCTCTGCCGGTGGGCGCAGCGAGGTGAATGCGGACTTTTTTAATTTTGAGAATATCAACGATGGCTCTGAGGATCGTGGTTTTTCCAGTGCCCGGTCCGCCAGTGAGGATGAAAACATTATGGGCGAGGGATTGCCGCACGGCGAAGGCTTGATCATCGCTGAAGGCAAATCCGGCTTTATCCTGAGCCCACTTTACCGCGAGATCGATTTTGATGGGGGGTAATCCGGAAGGAACTGCCTGCAGGCGATGGATGACATCGCTGATTCGTTTTTCGGCTCGATCATAAAGGGGCAGCTGGATTTGAGTCGTTGAGAGCGAATCGTTGATTGGAGGAAAGTTGTGGCGGATGAGGTCGTGGCTCTGAACGAGCGCTTCTATCCGAAGGTTTGTTTTCTCAAGATCTGTTTGCAGTAATTCAGTTGTGTAAACGGAGAGATCTTTCTCGGGATAGGCCGTGTGGCCTTCATCCTGGAGTATTTCGAGGGCATAGATAAGTCCTGCATCAAGACGGGCCGGGCTATCGTTGGCCATCCCGATGTTAATAGCTATCTTGTCGGCTGTTTTGAAACCGATGCCATCCACTTCTCTGGCGACACGATAAGGCTCGTTGATAAGGATGTTTTTGGCTTCATTGCCGTATTTTTTTACTAGGCGGGAACATTGCGATACGGTGACTCCATACGTTTGGAGAAAAACCATGATTTCCCTCAGTGTGCTTTGTTCGTCCCAGGCGGCTTTGATTGATTGAGCTCTGTTTTTGCCGATTCCCGGAACGGTTTTTAGCCGGGCAGATTCTTCTTCAATGACGCGGAAAGTTTCCAGCCCAAATTGATCCACGATTTTATTGGCGTATACTTTTCCAATACCGGGGACGAGACCACTGCCGAGGTATTTGCGGATACCATAAACTGTGGCGGGTAGTTCTGAATGGGAGGATTCCACTTTGAACTGGGCGCCATGTTGCGGGTGCCGGGTCCAGGTCCCGGTGAGAGAAAGTGTTTCGCCGCATTGGACACCAGGTAAGTTTCCGACAATGGTTGTTTTTTCTTTGCTTTGGTCGGGGCGAAATTCAGCGATGCAATAATGGTTTTCTTCGTTGAAAAAGATGATCCTCTCAAGAACGCCTTTGAGTTTGTTTTCGCTGGAGGTCATTATTTGCGGAGAGTCTTGCAGGTTGGGACAGTCTTATGAAACGACAGACGTCTCAGATAAGGTAATGCCAAAAACAATATCAGCCAGCTCGAAGAGAGAGTCATAAATTCCATCAGGGTTATGCGAAGAGAGTTCCTCTCTATTGTGAGTTCCGGTAGTGACGCAGTAGCTTTTCATTCCAACTGTTTTGGCAGAGGCGATATCGAAAGGTGAATCCCCGATGAGGCAGGCATTTTCAGCGGTTGTGGCCAAACTGTCGAGTGCGAGTTGAGACAATTCTTTGGCTGGTTTACGAAAGGGTGTGTCGTTGGCTCCTATTACGATGTCGAGGTAGGATGCTATCTTGAGGTGCTGACAGATAGCCCGGGAATGCTCGCCTATTTTGTTAGTGAAAACACCCAGTTTTATCTTTTTTGCATGAAGCTGCTGGATGAGCTGCATGCCTCCAGGAAGAAAGGTGACATCTTCGAGAAAGATTTTTTCGAAATGCTCTTTCCAGATTTGAGCAGCCTCCGGTAATTGTGCTTCCGGGACAAATTTCTTCATAGTGATCTCCATCGATCCACCAACACTGCGTTGGACGGTTCTTGCAGAGGGAATGGGTACCCTAGGCGAGTAAGCGTGTGTTCATAGCAGCGGAAGAGAACCGTAAAGTGATCAATCAGAGTGCCGTCGAGATCGATGAGGACGGTATTGAGCATAAGATCAGGGGTTAGGTGGCTGATGGGTTGACTGTCACTTGAAAAACAACTGTCGAATTGGAATCTCTGGATCCGACATAGAGGTGTTCTTTGTGGTAGGCGATAGTTTGAACTCGATCGAAGTAGTCATTTTCGAATGCCTTGAGGAATTTGGGCTCCTTCGGGTTTTCGACGTCGATGACGGAGATGCAGTTTTTCCAGAAGCCAGCTATCCACACCAAACTATTTTCATCATCGATGGCAAACCTGCAGGGCTCACCCATTCGGTCATCCTGAAGCTCACCGACGACTATTGGATTAAGGGGATCCTTTATATTGAGGATCATTAGGGTAGATGGGGCAAAGTTTGCGATGGTGAGGAGATCACCTCTTTTGAAAGAATGAACAGCGTCAAGAAGAGGATGCTCGAATGATTTCTTAAATTGAAGCGTTCCTTCCTCAGAAATTTGGTAGATATGCAGCTTCTTGCTCCCCTTCATGTAGGGAAAGGAATAGACAATGTCTCCAGTTGCAAAATTGTCATAGCTCCAGGTCTTTTCTTCTGTCTTTTGGTCTAGGATGCGGATGTTACTGGGGTCTGAGATATCGAGAACGACGATTTCTCCGGTGGGACCAGAGGGCTCTTTCCGGATGGATACTACGAGTTGATCCTTGCCTTCGATTTTGAAGAGGCGATAGGCGATGGTTTCTGTTTCTCCGAGTTTTAAACTGTCCAGAAGTTTGGGAGCGCTCATATCCGAAAGGTCAATGCTCAGAAAGGTTGCGTTATAGAGGCTTTGTAAGAAGAGAGTTTGTCCGACCAGGATATGGTCCATAGCTCCATTGATTTCCGGATGTTCGAATTTAAAGATTAATTGGGGCTTTTGCGGATCTTCTATATTCCATGCCGTCATACCGGATTGGCTTCGTTTATATTTGTCTCCATCGATGGCTTCACCTCTGAGTGAAATAAAGAGAGTGTCCTCGATAATTTTGATGTCCTCTGGAGTATTCATTAGGTGATCATCCTGAATGACGTTAACTTGCTGGACGGAAATGTCTCTAGAGGAGGATGGATCTCGGGGATTTGCGTTCATTTCTGATAAAAGGAATATGAGGAAAACAAATGTAAGTGAGAGACCTTTATGAAGAGAAGAAATGCAGGCCACAAAAAAACCTGAGCATGTTGCTCAGGTTTTTGATTTGGAGAGATGTTTGATCAGGAAAGGGTCTCAGTGATTCGTTCCAGGGCGCTGACAACGTTTTCCCGACTATTGAAGGCACTGATGCGGACATAGCCTTCACCGCATCTCCCGAAGCCGGAACCGGGGGTACAGACGACGCCTGCTTTTTGTAGGAGCTTGTCGAAGAATTCCCAGGAATCTGTTCCGGTGTGAATCCAGATGTAGGGGGCATTGTCACCGCCGACACACGAATAGCCGAGTTTTTCCATGGCTTCGCGAATGAGCTTGGCGTTTTCGAGATAGAAATCTGTAAGTCTCTTCGTCTCGAGCTGGCCTTCAGGGGAATAAACTGCTTCGGCTGCTCGTTGGATCGGATAGGAGACACCATTGAATTTAGTAGAATGCCGTCGGTTCCAGAGAGCATGGATGGAGTGTTCATTGCCGTCGTTGTCCCATGCCTTTAATTCTTTTGGAATGACAGTGAAGGCACAACGGGTTCCAGTGAAGCCTGCCGTCTTTGAGAAACTACGGAATTCCACCGCAACATCACGGGCTCCTTCGATCTCGTAGATAGAGTGGGGAGTGCCTTCGTCACGAATAAAGGAAACGTATGCGGCATCGTAGAGAATGATCGCTTTATTTTCCTTTGCGTAATCAACCCATGCCTTCAGTTGTTCCTTGTTGAGGGTCACGCCAATTGGGTTGTTGGGGTAGCAAAGGTAAATGAGGTCTACCGGTTCTGTTGGAAGAGAGGGGGCATAGTTGTTTTCTTTGGTTGCTTCCAGGTAAACAAGGTTTTGGTAGCGCTCATCGATATTCTCTCCGGTGCGGCCAGCCATAACGTTTGTGTCAACGTAGACGGGATAAACCGGGTCCGGAATAGCGATGCGGATGTCATTGGCAAAGATCTCCTGGAAATTTCCAGAATCACATTTTGATCCGTCACTCACGAAAATTTCCTCAGGTGAGATATCTGCACCGCGACTCTGGAAATCGTTCTTGGCGATGGCCTCCCTTAAGAATGGATAGCCCTGTTCTGGTCCATAACCGCGGAAAGTGTCCCTATTGCCCATTTCGTCAACGGCCTTGTGAAAGGCATCTAGGCAAGCCTGAGGAAGGGGTTCTGTTACGTCTCCAATCCCAAGTTTTATGATGGTCTTTTCTGGGTTTTCTGCCTGATACGCAGCTACTCTTTTGGCAATATCTGAAAAGAGATAGGAGGCTTTTAATTTCAGGAAGTTCTGGTTAATATGTATCATAAAAGAAAAAGGGTTATAGTAGCTTCAGATCACTTTGATCAGAAAGACTTGCTTATAAGTGTCAGCCCGCTTGATAGTTCAAGTCAAGAAACCGAGTTTTTTCTTATCCCATTTTTCTATGATGCGACGAATCGATTCAATCCCCAAAATGCAGACTTATTCCCAGAATGCTCGGGCAAAGGGCAAAAGTATAGGATTTGTTCCCACGATGGGTTATTTGCACGCGGGTCATTTGAGTTTGATCAAGGCGGCAAAGGAGAAGGCGGACATCGTGGTGGTTTCGATTTTTGTGAATCCCATACAGTTTGGACCCAATGAGGATCTGGCCAATTATCCAAGAGATGTGGAAGCAGACCTGAAGCTCTGCCGGAAAGGGGGTGCAGATGCCGTTTTTGTTCCCGGTGAGGAAGAGGTTTATCCGAAAGGGTTTTCTACCTATGTGACAGAAGAAAGCGTTGGCGCAGGGCTTTGTGGTATTTCCCGGCCTGCTCATTTTCGGGGGGTCTTAACGGTCTTGGCCAAGCTATTCCACATCGTGCAGCCGACCATTGCAGTGTTTGGGCAAAAGGATGCCCAGCAGGTGGCGGTCATCCGAAAGATGGTGGCGGATTTATTTTTTCCTGTCGAAATTCATGAAGCTCCAACAGTTCGGGAAAAAGATGGCTTGGCGAAGAGTTCCCGGAATCGTTATCTAACCGAAAGCCAGAGAGAGGACGCGACTGTTGTTCGAAGGGCTCTGATGGCAGCGAAGGAGATGGTTGATTCGGGGACTCGAAATATTGATCGAATCGTGGCGGAGACGACGCATATTATCTCTTCGAAAAGAAGG
>CAXMUM010000011.1:21888-22190 GCA_964196585.1 uncultured Opitutaceae bacterium | reverse complement strand
CGATGATGCCATGCATCCGAAAGCATTGCACGGCTACCTAGCCGACGACCTTCTTTTTGCACAAATCGATACATCACCTCCTTGACCACAATGACACCTAGTAAAACGAACAAGGTAAAGGGTTCAGGTAAATGCTGAGGAACAAGAATCTCCTGAATGCTTTGTACAGCAATCAGGATAGCTGCGAGCAAAAGGGCACCCGCGACAATGGCACCTGCGATGGACTCAGCCTTCCCATGGCCATACGGATGCTTTTCATCTGCTGGCTGAGAAGAAACCTTCAACGCTTTCCAAACGATCAG
>CAXMUM010000011.1:0-21878 GCA_964196585.1 uncultured Opitutaceae bacterium | reverse complement strand
GCGAAAATTTTCACCGCAGCTAGAAGAAAATTGATACATACAGATAGTATTAAAATACTCATTGCATCGAACATCTACTACCCTACCAAACCGATGCTTCCATATCCACCTCTTATTTTGCGACCAATCCAGGCAGAGGACCGCAAAACCTCCTGGATATGTTACGAACCAAAAAAATAAGAATCATACTCAAAAAAGTATGATTCTTAAGTACCCCCTATTATCCCAATGGAAAGGAAGGCGCCGCCTCTTTTTTTTTAATTTCACCGAATCAACTCCAGATTCGGATCATTTGTGTTAACCGTAGACCCAGCGAGGCGACGCCAAAATTTGATTTATCGAATTTTACAATCGTGAAATTAGCAGCTCCTCCTGAAGCAAGAGTTCTTTGGGAAGACTCTGATAGAGTTTAAAAAACAGTTCTTCCTGAAGCAGGACTTCCTGCTTCCAGGCTTCCGAATCGATTTCGAAAAGTTTCTTCAAATCTTCTTTCGAAAAATTCTCCAATCCTTCGATATCGATATCATCCTCATATGGCATCCATCCAATCGCAGTTTCGCGGGATTTCACCCTACCATTGCAACGATCCACTATCCACTTGAGAACACGCATATTTTCTCCAAATCCAGGCCAGAGGAATTTCCCCTCTTCATCCTTACGGAACCAATTTACCTGGAAAATCCTGGGCAAGAACTGAGCTTTCCGCCGCATCTGCAGCCAATGAGCAAAATAGTCACCCATATTGTAACCACAGAAAGGTAACATCGCCATCGGATCTCTCCGGACCTGACCTTTGCCACCCACAGCAGCAGCCGTCATTTCCGAACCAATCGTGGCACCAACATACACACCATGAACCCAATCAAATGTCTGGAAAACAAGAGGCATAATCGTCGCACGCCTTCCGCCAAAGATTATAGCACTGATTGGAACACCTTCCGGTTTTTCCCAATCGGGATCGATAGACGGACATTGAGCAGCCGGTGCTGTAAAACGGGCATTCGGGTGAGCAGCCTTACGGCCACAATCAGGTGTCCATGGCTGCCCCAACCAATCCGTCAATTTTGCCGGTGGCTCCTCAGTCATGTCTTCCCACCAAACATCTCCGTCTTCCGTTAATGCTACGTTCGTAAAGATCGTATTGGCTCTTATCGACTCCATCGCATTTGGATTTGAGTCGAATGAAGTCCCGGGAGCTACGCCAAAGAAACCAGCCTCTGGATTAATCGCATGAAGCTGCCCATCATCGGCTGGTTTAATCCATGCAATATCATCACCCAATGTACTGATCTTCCAGCCTTTATATTTTTCAGGCGGAATCAGCATCGCAAAATTCGTTTTTCCACAGGCACTTGGGAAAGCGGCTGCCACATAAGTTGTCGTCTCTTGAGGATCTTCCACCTTGAGAACCAACATATGCTCTGCCATCCATCCCTCATCCCGAGCCATGCAGGATGCAATACGCAGGGCAAGGCACTTTTTTCCCAACAAAGCATTGCCTCCGTATCCACTTCCATATGACCAAATCTGACGACTCTCAGGAAAGTGAACGATATACTTATGATCCTTATTACAAGGCCAGGCAATATCAGAGTCTCCTTCTGCCAACGGCATTCCCACTGAATGCATACAGGGGATAAAATCATCATCGCCCAACACATCATAAGCCTTCTGGCCCATGCGGGTCATGATCTTCATATTCGCAACCACATAAGGAGAATCCGAAATCTCGATACCGATATGAGCAATGGGCGAACCGAGTGGACCCATACTAAATGGAATGACGTACATCGTCCTCCCCTTCATACATCCTTTAAATAGGTTGCCCAAGGTGGCACGCATCTGCGCCGGATCCATCCAATTATTCGTGGGTCCAGCATCGTTTTCACGCTTACAACAGATATAGGTTCTGTCTTCAACGCGGGCGACATCAGATGGATCGGAAAGAACCAACAATGAATTTGGACGCTTTTCTTCGTTGAGGCGAATGGCGGTACCACCTTCGACCATCAAATTACACATGGCGTCGTATTCCTCCTGGGAACCATCGCACCAAAAAATTGAATCGGGTTGGCAAAGCTCCGCCATTTCTTCAACCCATTGAGTTACTTTTTCACTCGATGGTTTTGCCTGACCCATTAATCCGGCTGACGACGAATTCTCGCCAACCATTGTTTCTCCATTTTCTTTTGTCATCATTATTTCTGTGTTCAAATTAGAAGCTCTGGACCCTCTTTTCAAAGAGCTGTCCGTTACCAACGGGGACTCGTTTCAGTATCCTATCTGGTCCCGCTAAAAGAACCCACCAAAAAACAGCAATTTCTGACATTCTTCTTTCCCCTTGAACACCTATATCTTCACATAACTGGACAGCAAAGGAGCACTTCAAAGCATTGATCATAGCTCGTGCCTCTTTTAACAACCTTTTGATGCCAGTTTTCATCGCAGCCACTATACAATGCCCCACTAAACATCACTCCGCGAAATCTGTCTTTTTTTCTTCATTAATTGCTTATCTTCTAAACAATTAACCTATAAGAAAAATTCATAAGGCATCCCGCTTTATCTAATTATTAGAAAAAGCATTTATTGGGTTCTATCTATCCAATCATTAAAATGACACTACTTACTGATTCGTGATGGATTCGGCATAATTTTCGACTCGGTGGAAAGTGATGTGATTGGCATCATGAAAGTTCCTGGCTCCATTTATACCCGTTCTGGACACAAAGAGGATATCCTTGTCGTCAAAGATGAAGTCTACGTATTGGAACCCCACTTTATCCCTCTCTTCATACCAGTCATTATTTTCATAATCCAACACGACTCTTTCGACCTTCCAGTCTTCCAAATCAACTGATGATAACAATACCAGCTCATTCCGTCGCCCTGGATTGATCTCATCCCCTCGGCTAACCAGAGACCAGTATTTTTCGGTCTTCTCATCATAGTAAATTGAGAATTTTGATAAGTTTCCCGGGAAATCGACCACCTTCCCAAACTGTAATTCAGCCGCTGGATCTTTATCATCTACATACAGATAGATAGCCTTCCCAAAATTCGGCTTACATAGGTTCGTTTGATACCTTAAAAAATTGACCAATCGACCATCCGGCTTGACCACTATGTTTCCCTCCAACAAACCAATTGTCTCACCGTCGGCAGTGCCCTCCCACCTCTCATCATAAGGTAAAAAGGAAGACGAAGGAATCCATTTTTTCGGATCAGATATATCCGAATCACTCCTCACAGAGATGACACCGGAACGATGCTCTCCTGTAGCCCACGAACCATAATCTATCGCCGTCCACAGCCGCCCCTTATGCTCAATCACAGGCATTGGCGCTTTGTGTGGTCCACCCGTAAAACCATTTCCACCTCTTAAAACGATCTCGGGCTTATGCCACGATCTTCCGTAATCATCGGATTTAAACAAGTGAAGATCACCATACTCATGATTACTTCCAAACATGTACAAAACATCTCGATGGATGAAGAGCTTCCCCCAAAAACAGGGGTATATCTCGCTTAGATAATTCCAACTGCATCCATTGTTATCGGAAACGAAAATCTTTGATAGATTTTGCGCACAGCCCCCTGCATAAATATCGTGCGAAACAATCAATCGACCATCAGGACACCTGACAATACTCGGACTCGCCGGAGAATCTCCCGAGGGATAATAGGTCCTGTCTTGAGGATGGATGTAGTTGATAACCTGACCAGGCGTTTTTCCACACCTGAAGAGCCGGCGGCAGCTCTCCTCTCCACTTCCATTCTCTTCAACATATAGTTCGTAATCCGTTAGTTCTTTGAAGTCACTGATCTTCAAAACACCAGGTCTAATCATCTGATGCTCAACACTTCTAAACGTCCCTTCCGTTTCTCTGAGGAAAACAGTCACTTCGACTATCTCCCTATTTATCTCCATTTCCAAACATCCCTCGTTGGGTGACAATCTCAAGATCTCAATCATATCGTAAGCATATGTGATAGCTCCCTTTGAAAAGTCGTCCACACGAAAATCCGGGACTGGCGATCCTCGTCAGCATCGTCACGATCTTTGCTCTTGCCCGAGCGCCATCATATGGTCTCGATGGCCCAATACGAGGAACCTAAAGCCCTTCCAGAGAGCGCCAATGCCCAACACCAAACCCTCCAACCTTTATGCAGTGTCAGCCTCTCGCCTATTCGATGGGCGACATACGCTGCTCGATCATGCGGTATTGGTGGAAGATGGATTGATTCTGGCTGTCACACCAAGGGAATCGGTACCCTCCGGCATCACGCACTATCACGAAAATGACTGCACAATTCTCCCAGGCCTAATTGATACCCATGTGCATTTCATGCGCTGGGAGGGTCCGCAGTACCTAGCGTTTGGGGTGACGACGGTTCGCGACACGGGCAACGATTTGAATTGGATCCTTGATCGCCGCGCCGAATGGGAAAAACACCCTTGGCCCCGCATTTTATCACTGGGTCCGTTGATCGATGGGTCGAAACCGGCACATCAATTTGTAGGGGCAAAGTGCGACAATCTTGAAGATGCAGTGTGCGCCGTGCGCAACACCTGTGACCGAGATGTCGATGGCATAAAGTTTTACGTAGGCGTGCAGCCAGAGTGGTTTGCTCCTATGGTGGACGCGGCTCATACTGCTGGACGAAAAGTTTCCATACATTGCTCAAAAGCTGGCGTGTTGGCAGCAACTCAAGCTGGCGTTGATGAGTTTTACCATCTCGATGGAATCCTGACAGATATCTGGCCCGATCATCCACCTGGTTGGCTCAACACCTGGGGTCTGCCTGATTTCAGAAAGACAAAGGATCGCCAAAAAGAAATTGCAGATGCAATTTGCGAATCGGGTATCACCACCACACCTACGCTCGCCTATTGGGACTCGCAGTGGAGAATTCGCACACCTGACTCGCTCGGGCTTGAAGACCTGCGCTACACACCAACAAAAATGATCAACTGGCAATATGAACATCCTGACCCAGCAGCATCCGAGCAGTGGCAAAGAGCACTCGAAGCAGCACAACATTTTGTTGGTCTACTAATAGAACGAAACATTCCAATACTCGCGGGAAGCGACGTCCCATGTGGTCTTGTCCCTCCAGGCATGAGCCTGTGGCGCGAACTCAAGTTGCTCGTCGAAGCGGGCATGTCACCAACACAGGCGTTACGTGGAGCAACTTCCGATGCTGCAGATTATTTCGAGCGACCCGAACTTGGAAGACTCGTTCCAGGTGCAGCGGCTGATATGGTTGTCGTCAGAGGCAATCCGCTTGAGCGTATTCCAACCCGGCCCAACATCGTTCAGACGATTCGCGGTGGCACAGTGTATCTGCCCAACGATCTCCTGACTGAGTCAAATTGGGCAAATTTTTCCCTGGAAGACGAACCATGGGCCAATCAGTTTGAACTGCATTGGAAAAAACGAGGTTCACCTAAGCCTACGGTTCAAAAGCATAGGTAAACGTAAAAGAAACTCTCCTTTTGACACCCATCTGTTATCTATTGATACTTTTAGACAGCTTCTTAAGAGAGAAGTATTGATTGTCGATAACGTATCAATCAGACTAATCTGCTTAAGTTAGGTAACTTCGATAGAATTTCATTATACAATGATCGATAAAACCGAAATCATCCGGCAAATCCTCTCTGCCCAAGAAGAGGAACTCGCCATTCTCGAAACCGGTGCCCGCGAAGCTCGTGACGATGCTATCCATGAAGAGAACCAACCAGAGGATAAATATGATACCCATCATCTGGAAGCTTCTTACTTGGCTGAAGGACAGTCCAAACTCGCAATAGAAGTGAAAGAGTCCATTACGCGGCTCAATACCATCGAGCTAAAAGACCTGTCTTCAGACGATCCGATCAGTATAGGGGCTCTTGTCTCACTCAAATCAAAAAATACTCACACACATTACTTTCTCTCTCCATCCGCAGGTGGACTGGAGCTCTCTATTAACGAAACAGAAATTCTCGTTATTACCCCACAGTCACCCATTGGTCAGAAGGTGATTGGGAAAAAAATGAACGACAAAATCGAGATAGAGAGCGGCCCGATCCCTAGAAGCTTTCTTATTACCTCAGTTGCTTAATTGGGAATTAGGGAAATAAGGCCTATTGAGTCTTCGTTTCTATCAGACATTATTCCGGAGACTATTTAAGATTCTTATACCCGTGGTTTAACGGCGGTATATGCAAATTGAAGTTGTCTTAAGCCAGCTATATTATTATCAACGATAATATGGCGCCATCTATTAGTTTACATAAAGGTAAGCTCAATACGAATGGTGTGATGTACTGTTCTGCATCGAATCGAAGTAACAGTCCTTTTTTCCTTCTCGCGACAAAGTCCAAAAAGAGAAGCCCATTTGGTTTCGCTACGCGAAACCAAATAAAACCAAACTGTATACCGACATGAAGGAGTATAAATCTGAGGATATTAGAAACTTCGCCGTTGTAGGCCATGCATCCTGTGGGAAGACATTACTCACAGAAGCAATGCTCGCCTGTAGCGGCGATGTTAATCGAATGGGATCCATCGAAGCTGGCACAACGACCTCCGACTACCACACAAGTGAGTGCGAGCACCAAATATCAGTTCATGCTTCCTTGCTCCACACTGAATGGAAAAAGAAGAAGTTCAATATTATCGATACACCAGGATATATGGACTTCATTTCTGAAGGACTCGGTGCCTTGAGGGTTGGTGATTTCGCACTTGTCGTCATCCATGCAAACCACGGGGTTTCCGTCGGGACAGACCAAGTATGGGAATACGCCACCCACTACACCATTCCCAAAATGATTGTGATAAACGCACTGGACAAAGAAAATGTTCGGTTTGAAACGATACTCAATCAAGCTCGAGAACACTATGGTAAAAAAGTTTTTCCCCTGACTCTTCCCATAAATGAAGGACCAGGCTTCAACCAAGTCCTCGACGTATTGAGAAACGAAGTTATTACCTTCAAAACGGATGGCAGCGGCCAATACACAGAAGAGGAAGCCTCTGGCGAAGCCGCCGAACTAGTAAAGAAACTTCACGCAGAGCTTATTGAGTATGTTGCGGAATCGGATAACACACTACTCGAGCTCTTCTTTGAAAAAGGAAGTCTATCTGAGGAGGAAATGAGAACGGGTATCCACGCTGCGATTCAAAATGAATCATTCATTCCCCTTTTTGCCACCTCAGCTCAAACGAATGTGGGCGTCTCCCGCCTGATGGATTTCATTGGAAAATACGGATCTTCTCCCATCGATAGACTCAATGTTGCCGCTCGCGATTCCAAAGGAGACGACGTCGATATTGAGCTCACAAATCCTCAACCCGTTTTATATGTCTTTAAGACAATGAACGAAGCCCATGTAGGAGAATTTTCTTTTTTCAGAGTCTATTCAGGTTCTGTTAAATCCGGTTCGGAATTGCTCAATAGCCAAAGAGATACGACTGAAAAAGTAGGCCAACTTTTCACCCTTAGTGGCAAAAAAAGAGAGACGATAGAACGACTAAACGCAGGTGACATCGGAGTGGTCGTCAAACTCAGAGATACCTATACAGGAAATACCCTTTGCAGTCCTAAATTAAATGTTTCCCTACCCAAAGTCCAATACCCGGCTCCCAATATCCACTCTGCCCTCAAACCGGCAGCCAGAGGAGATGAAGAAAAAATTGCCGTTGGACTGGCAACTCTTCATGAAGAAGATCCGACTTTTCTTTATCACGTCGACGCCGAGCTGCACCAAACGGTAGTTTCGGGGCAGGGAGAGATGCACCTCCAAATAATTGTCGAGCGTTTGAAAAGGCGATTCAATGTCGACATCGACTTAATCGAACCCCGTGTCCCCTACAGAGAGACCATTCGCAAAAATTCAGATGCAAAATATCGCCATAAAAAACAAAGCGGTGGCTCCGGCCAATTTGCTGAAGTGTGGCTAAGAATAGGCTCTAACCCTCGGGATACTGGCATCGACTTCAAACAATCCCTCGTTGGTCAGAATGTTGATCGAGTCTTTGTCCCTTCAGTTCAGAAAGGAATCGCGAAGGCATGCACTGAAGGTATTTTGGCCGGCTACCGAGTCGTCGATCTGTGGATTGATTTCTACGACGGAAAAATGCATCCGGTAGACTCCAAAGATGTCGCCTTTCAAATAGCAGGAAATCATGCCTTTAAAGATGCTTTTCTCGCAGCTTCTCCTTGCCTTCTAGAGCCAATCTGCAACCTTAAGGTTAAGGTTCCTGAAGAATGCATGGGGGATGTCATTGGAGACATTTCCAGTCATCGGGGACGTATTTTAGGAATGGATACTGAAGGTCATTTCCAGATCATCAAGGCCCAAGTTCCCCAAAAAGACCTCCACCACTATTCAACAAACCTTCGATCACTCACAGGAGGAAGAGGTATCCACACAGAAAAATTTTCTCACTATCAGGAAGTTCCCCCTGAAATGGAAAAAAAGATCATGACTGAGGCTAAGGAAATGTCCTAGGACCTCCCCTCAAACCACCTTCCGGAAAAACCAGAGAGAAATAATCAAAGCGACAACATTCGGCATCCATGCGGCTACCATGGGTGCAAAGACTCCCTGTTCCCCCAAAACCAAAGAGAGAGGGAGCAACACATAGTAGCCTGCAAATAACGCCAGCGATTTTGACACTCCCACTGCAGGATTTACCCTTACGCCTGCAATCGCAAAAGGAATTGCCAGGCCTATCACCACCAGACAGCCCATCGTCCCAGCCATCATTCCATGGTAGCGCATTTCAAACGAAATGATCTTAGGATCATCCTCTATGGATTTTGCCGCCAGGATCTTTTTTAGCTCAAAGAAAGAGAGATCCTTTGGTCTCTTCTCCAGGATAAGCATCAGAGTTGGATCGTCCGTCAATTCCGGTAAAATTTTTTCTTCAAACGCAAGTGAGCGTATAAGCGTCTTCTCCTCTGGGTCAAAAAACATCTCCCGACCATCATTGAAGACCCACACCCCATCGACATCATCGTAATATCCTTCCGAAGCAATGATCCGATGCGTCTCCTGCCTCATCTCATTGAGAATGGAAACCGTCACGCCATAAGCTCTATAAGAGAATCGACTAAAGCGATTGATAAACCATACCCTCCCTTCTTTACGATTATCAAACGCTACAGCTTCCACCAGACCAACTTGATCCGTCCCTATTTCCTTAGCTTCATGTCGCAGTTCAAGATCCGTCAAAACCTTCTTGGATTGCTCGACAGACCAAGGAATGACGCTCCCATTCAAAAGCAACAACACCCCGGAAAACAAAAACCCAAAAAACCAAATCCAGCGGGTAATCCGAAATAAACCCATACCAGCAGATCGAAACGCGGTAAATTCATTGTCCTGATGTAGTTTTCCTAAGCTATAGAGCAGAGACAGCAGAATCGAAATGGGCAGAACATTCGAAATAAAACTTGGAGCCAATACAGAATAATAAAATCCGATCTGAAGCAGGCTTGCATCGTAACTCATCAGATCCCCAAACGTATCATACATACTCTGGAGCATGAATAGGCAGACCATCGCTCCCATAACGAGCCCCAACATCTTCAACCACTCGGAGAGTATATGACGATCAACAAGCTTAAACACAGGAACAAGTTTCGAAGGAAGACGAATTCGTGTCGAGGACGGAGTTCAAAATCCCTGAGCAAAACCTCAAAAGGAAACGCTCCAGACAACCTGTCTCACGACAGGCATTCCATTTTACCGGAAATAGTTATTCAGAATCGGTTCCACCACCCGCTTCGACCTTTGCGACATGCTCGCGGAAGATACCTAATTCCTTTTTCACCACCGGGAGGAGAACATAGAGACCAATCATATTTGGAAGGACCATAGCAAAAAGCATGGCATCCGAAAGTCGGATAATATTCCCCAAAGATGCTACGGCTCCAACAATAACAAATAAACAAAAGATAATTTTATAGCCAAGCACGACTCCCGGAATTCTTCTACCACAGAGATAAATCACTGCCTGCTCACCATAGTAGGCCCATGAAATCATTGTCGAAAAAGCAAAGAGGACGACAGCAATCGCCAATATATTTGGAAACCAACTGATTCTCTCACCAAAGGCCCGCGATGTTTTTCCAATACCTGCCACTTTGCTGATATCTTCATTTGCTACCCATACTTCGGATCCATCTTCCTGCCAGACCTTCGCAAAATCTCCATCCTCCGAATCTTTCATCAATCTAAATTCATGGTCCTTCTCAACCGTCATTACCACCTGCTCCATCCTGGCAGGCTCTTGGTAGAGATTCACCAAATCCTTATCCGCAATAGCATCCACCTTCCACACACCTGTAATGATCAAAACCAGAGCTGTCATGGTGCAGACCACTACTGTATCGGTAAACGGCTCTAACAGTGCTACAATCCCTTCACTCGCAGGTTTCTTTGTCTTTACAGCCGCATGCGCGATCGGAGCCGAACCGATACCCGCTTCATTGGAAAAAGCAGCCCTTTTAATTCCCTGAATCAACACACCCACCAATCCTCCACCAACAGCCATTGGTGAGAATGCACTGGTAAAAATTAAAGAAACCGCATCCCCCAATTTATCGAGATTTCCAAAAATGATAGCCAACGCAGCCAACACATAAATACCACACATGAAAGGCACGAGGAACGACGTCACTCGAGCTATCCAAACGATTCCACCAATGATGACCAATCCCACGAATATAGCTAAAGCCACTCCAAATAGCATCGTGTTCCCACCAAAGAGATTGAACGAACTCATCACCTGTTCCGTCGCTTGATTGACCTGGAACATATTGCCAGCGCCAATTGCTCCACCGATACACATTATTGCAAAGAAGATCGCCAGCACTCGACCTAAACCACCAAGACCCTTCTCTTTTAACCCACGGCTCAAATAATACATCGCACCGCCATGCACCCTCCCTGTTTCATCGATTTCCCTGTATTTCACCCCAAGCGTACACTCACAGAACTTCGTCGTCATACCACAAAGCCCCATGACAATCATCCAAAAAGTAGCTCCCGGCCCACCGAGACTCACTGCAACAGCAACCCCCGCAATATTCCCCAATCCTACAGTAGCGGAAAGCGCCGCCGTCAGCGCCTGAAAATGGGTGATCTGTCCAGGTGCATCATCCGGTGTATATTTGCCCCTGACTGTCCTGAAAGCTAATCCAAGTGAACTCAGATTAATAAACTTAAAATAAATAGTTAGAAAAATTGCTGTCCCCCCAAGAATGGCCAAGACGATCGGCAAACCTTGCCCAGCGACCTTTATGGAAAAAAAGACGATCTTTTCCATGAAATCAGCGACCGATCCCACCGCATCATCCAACCTAATAGAGGCTCCATTTTCTTCGCCCGCCCACGCAGTTGTCAGAGTAAAAGGAAGAAGAAACAAGAAACGAAGAAGACGGGGTAAGAAACGTGGTTTTTTCATCATGTAGTAGCTAAGTTCTGCGAGAAGATTGAGGAACTCTGCCATTTTAACCTTTCGGAAGACAAGATAATTGCCACTTCTCCTCCCTCCATCTGTAGATCTACTAATCTCATTCGGTAAAACTCATAAAGACCTCATCCACGATGTTTTTCTTTGCTCCCAGCAAAGAAGTCGCTTCTCTTGGGCGCATGCCAGCATTTTCCAGACCCGACAAACGACAAACAGATCAGCTCAGGCCCATTACTTTTGAAGCCGGTATCGCGCCTTATGCCTCAGGTTCTGTTCTTGTCAGTTTCGGACAAACCAAAGTTATTTGCGCTGCGACCATTGACCCCAAAGTCCCCAGATGGATGAAAGCTCAAGGTGTCTCTGGAGGATGGTTAAGCGCCGAGTACTCCATGCTTCCCTATAGTACTCTGGATCGGAAAAGCCGGGATATTTCAAGAGGCAAACAAGACGGTCGCACAATCGAAATCCAACGATTGATTGGAAGGTCCCTCCGTGCGGTGGTTGATCTGCAAAAACTCCCCGGCAAAACCATGTGGATCGATTGCGATGTTCTCCAAGCTGATGGTGGTACTCGAACAGCTTCTATAACGGGCGCCTATCTCGCCGCTCGACTAGCCGTACAAAAACTCCTTGACGAAGGAAACCTCAAGGAAAACCCATTCAACGATTCTATAGCCGCGGTCAGCGTAGGTATCTTTGAGAACACCGAAGTTCTCGATCTTCCCTATCTCGAAGACAAGGATGCATCCGTTGACTTTAACGTTGTCATGACTGGTCAGAACCAATTCGTTGAACTTCAAGGTTCCGGCGAAGAAGCCACTTTTTCCGAAGAACAACTGGCAAACCTCATTTCCCTGGCAAAAAAAGGCCTGAAAGAAATCTCCGGTCTCCAAACGGCATTTTTAACGAAACAACTTCTTCAATCATCCTCTCTGTAGTCCAGTATTGAAAAAACAACTGCTCCAGTCCTTCTTCAAACACTCATGAACATTCACGAATACCAAGCAAAAAACCTGTTTGAAAAATTCGGTATCGCCTGCCCCAAAGGCACCGCCGTAACCAGCAAAGAACAATTTTCCCAGGCCACTGAAAGCCTCACGACTCCGATGATTGTGGTAAAATCACAGATCCACGCAGGTGGGCGCGGGAAGGGAACCTTCACAGACGGTTTTCAGGGCGGTGTTAAATTGGCCAAAAGCAAAGAAGAAGCTATCGATTATGCCGAAAAGATGCTGGGCAACACCCTAGTAACGATCCAAACAGGTCCAACTGGAAAGAAAGTTCAAACAGTCTATTTCACCGAAGCCTGCGACATCGAAAAAGAATACTATGTCGCAATCCTCATTGATAGAGATACATCCAAGCCCGTTGTCGTCGCCTCCACAGAAGGTGGTGTCGAAATTGAAAAAGTCGCAGAAGAAACACCCGAAAAGATTTTCAAAGCCTATGTCGACCCAACCTTGGGATTGAGACCTTATCAAGCTCGAGATATTGCCTTCAATCTTGGTTTTTTGGGTAAACAAGCAAACCAGTGCGCCAAACTGCTTCTCAATCTTTACCGGATGTTCTGGGAAACAGATGCTTCCATGGTAGAAGTAAACCCACTTATCTCAACACCAGATGGAGACATCCTAGCACTTGATGCAAAAGTTGGGTTCGACGACAATGCCCTCTTCCGTCAACCCGATATATTGAAACTGAGAGACCTCAATGAGGAAGACCCCAAAGAAGTCGAAGCGTCGACCTTCAATCTCAACTACATCGCCCTTGACGGAAACATTGCTTGTCTGGTAAACGGCGCCGGCCTTGCAATGGCCACAATGGATATCATCAAAAGCTGTGGCGGATCACCGGCCAACTTCCTCGATGTTGGAGGAGGAGCTAATGCGGAGCAAGTTACAGCAGCCTTCAAAATTATCCTCAGTGACCCAAACGTAAAAGGCATCCTCGTCAACATTTTTGGAGGTATTATGAAATGTGATACAATTGCCATAGGAGTTATCGAAGCAGCCAAAGCAGTGGAACTCGATAAGCCTCTGGTCGTTCGCCTCGAAGGCACCAACGTCGAAGAAGGAAAGAAGCTTCTTGCTGAAAGCGGCGTGGCTATCACCTCGGCAGATACACTGGCCGATGCTGCCCAAAAAATCGTTCATCTCGTTTCATAAGACGCTATCATCCTTTCATTTCAAATTTGACCATCTTTTTCTATGAGCGTTCTCGTCAATAAAAACACCCGGGTTCTTTTTCAGGGTATTACCGGAAAAGCAGGAGGCTTCCATGCCAAACAATGCATGGACTATGGAACCAACGTCGTAGCCGGTGTTACGCCGGGCAAAGGAGGCACCACCTTCGATAGTAAAGTTCCCGTATTTGACTCTGTTTCTCAAGCAGTCCACGAAACCGGGGCCGACACCTCCTGTATCTTTGTCCCCCCTCCTTTTGCTGCTGATGGTATTCTCGAAGCTCTTGACGCCGGGATAAAATTAGTCGTCGCAATCACCGAAGGAATTCCAGTGAAGGATATGGCCGAGGTCAAAGCGAAGCTACTTCAATCAGATGCTCGCCTCATCGGCCCGAATTGCCCTGGAATCATCACACCAGGAGAGTGCAAAATCGGCATCATGCCTGGATACATTCACAAACGAGGCAATGTCGGTATCGTCTCTCGATCAGGTACTCTAACCTATGAAGCTGTCTGGCAAGTAACCAGCCTCGGTTATGGTCAATCAACCTGCATCGGCATTGGTGGTGACCCAATCAATGGCACGAGCCACACAGATGCGATCAAACTCTTCAATGAAGATCCCGAAACCGAAGCCATTATCATGATTGGTGAAATCGGAGGAAACGCCGAAGAAGAAGCCGCAGCCTATATCAAAGAGCATGTCAAAAAACCTGTCGCTGCCTTTATTGCTGGCGTCACGGCTCCTCCAGGGAGACGTATGGGACACGCTGGTGCTATTGTTTCAGGTGGTAGCGGCACTGCCTCTGCCAAAATAGCTGCTCTGAAAGACGCAGGAATAGAAGTAGCAGCCACACCTTCTGATATGGGAGACGCCCTCCTCCGTATCTGGAAGCCGTAATTGCTTCCTCATTTTATCTTCAGACAACCTCTTAAACGCTCACTTTACCGTGAGCGTTTTTTTACACGGATAAGCTCAATTACTTATCCATCGTAAAGTGTTACTTAAAATCGGCACCTTTGGAGAGAAAGGCTGTCTTTTCAAATAAACAGAACCTACAGTTGCTCCGATTTTACTAAGAGAAAATGTCTGAATTCCTTCGTCATCCTTCGAGTGCCCTAAAAACCTTCTTTTCTGATTTGGGAGATGCCATCAGAAGTAAACTACGCCCCAATTGGGAATCCTGTATAGCGCCTCCTCATTGGGACAACTGGTCTCGATAAGCATCTGCCCGATTTTGCTCGATTACATCCTTCGGGCGGCCAATGCTTTCTCAGCTCTATGGCCTCCGAAGACGCATTCAACAACTACAAAGATACCGAAAAGCTCGCCTTAAAAATCGCGGGCGATCTTCAAGCATCGGGAGCCAAAGTGGAGGACATCGAGATTGCTCTGATCACGGCTATCTATGTTATGCACAAAGGGAAATTACTTCCACATAGGATCGCCAATATCATTAAGAGCCACGCAGATACTCTTGTCTCTTATTTTCCATCATCAGACACACAAAATTAATCTCTGATGCCTTCCACGGGACCACAAAACATTCTCATTATTCTAGGTGGCATTCCCCCTTCTGCCTCACTGCTCAAATCCAAACTGAAAACAGCGGATCTCATCATAGCCGCAGACAGTGGCATTAAGCCACTATTGGGCATTGAGCAATGGCCCGATATTTTAACAGGAGATTTTGACTCGATCACCCTACCAGATTCTCCTCCCTCAAGATGCCAAGTCATTCACGCACCAGAACAGGATGCATCTGACTTCCAGAAAGCTCTTCGCTATTTACCAACCACAGGAATAGAGCAACTGATAATCCTAGGAGGAACCGGGCTGCGGAGTGACCACTTCCTAACCAATCTCCTCATCAGCGCGGAGTTACAGGAGGAAATACCTTTGAGCTACTGCTCAGATTCAGAGGACATCTACCGTATCACACCCAAATGCTCCTTTTCAAAAAACATCTCACTTCAATCCACTGTTAGTCTAGTTCCTCTTACCCAATGCGAATCGGTCAACGCAAATGGTCTCAAATGGCCACTCACTGGAGCCACAATGGGTATTGGCAATCAATTGGGGCAAAGTAATGTTGCAATGAGCGACCCGGTCACTGTTTCGATCGAGAAAGGATGCCTTCTTCTCATCCTCAACCGAGATGAAAAGAAAAGTGAAATAGAGTGAAGTTGTCTCTCATAGATCTCACGGTTATACTGATCTATTTCGTTTCAGTGCTTATGGTTGGCCTGTACCGCAAAAAGGTTACAGATACGACCGATTACCTTTTGATGGGAAGGCGCCTTACGCTCCCTGCTTTCGTGATGACGCTCGTGTCTACCTGGTATGGAGGAATCTTTGCCGTCAGTGAATTCTCCTACTCCTACGGGTTCTCTAACTGGGTCATTATGGCGATGCCCTATTATGTTTTTGGGCTTATCTTCGCTTTCTTCTTCGCCAAAAAGGCCCGCCAGACAAATGCTTTTTCCATTCCGGATTTACTAAAACGTGATTACGGACAATCGGCTGAGAGCATCTCTGCCTGTATTATTCTACTTCTTACAACACCCGCTCCGTATGTGCTCAGCATGGGCATCCTCCTTCAATACCATTTCGGGCTTCCTCTCCCCCTGGCTATCCTCGGGAGTGCTCTCTTCTGTTTTCTCTACCTTCTCAAAGGAGGTTTCTCTGCGGTTGTAAGAACAGATATATTACAAAGCCTTCTCATGTTCAGTGGATTCATGTTGTTGCTAGTCGGAGCTTGGGCACATTTTGGATCACCCCTCGAGACGCTTCAAGTTCTTCACAACAAAAGTCCCTCACACCTTTCATTTACAGGAGGGAATCCTCTTTCCTATATCTTTGTCTGGTTCTTCATTGCGAGCTGGACACTCATCGACCCTGGATTCCATCAACGGATCTATGCAGCCAAATCAGCCAAATGCGCTCGAAACGGCATCTTGATTTCGATCGGATTCTGGGTCGTTTTTGATGCCATGACGACTCTCTCCGGGCTCTATGCTTACACCTGGCTCAGCCAGTTAGACAGTCCTGCAAACGCCTTTCTGGAGCTCGGACAAATCGTAATGCCTGCTGGGCTTTATGGAGTCTTTATCACCGGACTTCTGGCAGTCATCATGTCCACTCTGGACAGTACTGCTTTTATCTCTGGAGCAACCCTGGGAAGAGACCTTTTCCCAAAAATATTCCGCAACGCTGAAAAGCGGATACCGCTCTATACGCGTATTGGCACCCTTATTGCTCTTCTTGGAGCCTGTGCCCTCGCCATTCTTATCCCCAGTGTTATTGATCTCTTTTACACAATCTGTTCAATTGTAATTCCGGCTCTTCTCCTACCTATCCTCAGTAGTCTTTCCCAAAAGTTCATCGTCCCCCCAAAAACAGCCATTACGAATATGATCCTGGCTCCCTCCGTTGCCATTCTTTGGATCCTGTTGCCCAAAACAAATTGGCCGGAAACACTTCAAATACTGGAACCCTTTTACCCGGGAATGGCCTTCAGCCTCATCCTTTGGCTGACAGCCTATCTTCTACACAACCACCGACTGCCGGTGTCTAGAAATCAATCTCCAGAGTGATCCCTATCTGACTAGGATCGCCCCTGTGAACATAGAGCTTATCTGAATAATTCGGCGGCTCCAAACCGAAGTAAAATCCGCGCACATCGTATTCCTCATCCAGTAAGTTGCGCGCCCACAACGTAACCGTCCACTTCTTAAACCGGTACCCAATACGTGAATTCACTAACGTATAAGCTGTAGACAGCTGGTCATGACTATCCGAAAAATAGAAATTATCCGTTCCGTTTATTTCTCCTCGGAAAAAGAAACCCGAAGGATCATTGAATTGAACCCCGACGAGATAAGAATAGTTGGGTGCATGTGGTTGCTCTCTACCCTCCAGTGCATTTGTCCCACCAGCTGTCTCATACGAATCGAATTTGGTCTCCAGTAACCCGAGATTTCCAAACAACGAAATACGTGATGTGATATTCCACATAGCCTCCGCCTCCACTCCATAATTCGTTCCAGTTGCTGCGTTTGTTGTATAAAACTGGAAAGAAGACGGGTTCGACGGATCACTCTGGAAAGACGTGCTTATCTGCATATCTCGACGCAGCATATAAAAAGCTGTTACATTTGTTGCCAGGGATCCTCCAAGAAAAGACCCTCTGATCCCTCCCTCAAAATTCCAAAGAGTTTCGGCTTCATAACCACGGCGATCGTCGGGTAGCCCGGGATTTTGATTAAAACCACCTGCCTTGAATCCACGTGAAGCACTCGTAAACACGTTCATCTCGTCACTCAACCGGTAGTCAACTAACGCCCGTCCTCCTACCATTGTTTCCGACAAGGAAAACATAACTCCCTGATCATCCGAATAATCTGTCTCTTGATTCTCAACACGCATGGAAACCGTAAAAGCAGATTGATCACTCAGCGGAATCACCCGCTCGCCATAAGCAGCAATATTTTGGGCATCATAGTCACTCTGTAGAAAGGCAAATCCGTTATAATCATCGGATTCAGCTAACTCCTTATAATAAACCCCTGCGACCCAGGAAGCTTGTTTCTTTCCGGAACCCACATCGGTTGAAGAAATCAGGCGCAACTCCTGACTAAACGTCTGGCGATATCGTAACAGATTATCAAAAAAATCGTATTCATACCCCTCTGCGATTGGATCCCAATTATAAGGATCAGCAGCCCAGAAATCATTGTTTCCCCAGTCCCCATCATAGCTATGCTGGAGGTCAATATCCACATAGGTAGTGATGGAGAGAAATTCGAAAGCTTCATTCCCAGACCAATTGGCTCGAATAGAGCCTCCAAAGGTTTCTTCTGAATCCTTCCCTGGTTTATCCGAATACAAGGTCAATCCGTTGTCAGGAACCCAGGCATCGTAACCATTATTTATGTTACCATGCAAGAACGTTGCATCCACCATCCAATCGACCTGTGGTCGCCAACGAAGCTTACCTCGGAGAAGAAACTCATCTTTTCCATTCGTGTCATCACGGTTCAAATACACATTTTCTCTAAACCCATCACTATCATTTTTCATGGCAGACAATCTCCAGGTCAGCTTCTCCGGATCACTCTCAAAAAATGGCCCCGTCGCAGAGAATTCGAACATTCGCATATCATCGTTCCCAGCACTCAACCTAAGATCTCCTGAAAAGCTACTCTCTGGATCATTCGAACGCACATTCACCAAGCCAGCCAAAGAACTCGACCCATAAACACTGGCATGCGGCCCTCGAAAAACCTCTACCTGCTTCGTATCCATCAGGGAAGCAATCATCCCCATCCCACTGAAATCCATATCATCCACAATAAATCCGACGGAGGAATTAGGAGGACCTTCTCCCGCATACTGGCTGCGTTCTCCAACCCCACGAATCTGTAAATACCGAGGACGTGAGGAACCTCCCGCCCAGGTCAAATTGGGAATCATCTGCAGTGTATCCTGAAAATGAGCTACACCAGAGTCCCTCAGAGTCATCTCATTTACGACAACAATGCTCGAAGTCGTGTCGATCAACTCAACATCACGTAAATTGCCTGTCACCACAAACGGAGCTAGTGTAACGATTTCCTCGTCATCTTTTTCAGTTGTTTCAGCAGCATAGGCTATGCCCACACAAACAACCATCAGCCATCCTTTGATGATCAAAAACAGAGAGTTATAAGAGGTTTTCATTTTCAGGTATCATATGGTTATGAAACCCGTTTCTTACTAGCTGAGATCGAAAGATGAGAGACTCTCAAATGCTTTTCTACCTCCGCCGGCATGATCCGGATCAGGTTCCAAGGGTAGCAGACTCGATCGTAGTCTATTCTCAGCCTCTCGCTAGAGACTCCCCATAAGCAGGAATCGGTAACATACGCTTACCCTCTCCCTAAAAGCAACTGCCGAATAAAAAAACCTCTAAGAAAACTCCGGCTCGTGCGTTGTGAGAGATTAACATGAATCATCTCAAAGCTCTCAACCCCTTGCCACTATGAGTCCGACAATCCCTACTAATTATTCTTATACCTCTATTACTCAATCGAACCATCGAAGTGGTCTGATCTATTCCCTCCTTTTCACCACTTTTCTTTTTTTCACCCTTGGCTTGATTTCTCAGATTCCACCTACCTTTCCTCTACCTCCCACTCAGCATGAAAATGATGTAGTAGCCGCAAAAAACCCTCCTCTCATCCCTCCGGAACCACCCAAAGAAATCGTATCAGAACCTGATCAAACACCTTTCCCTGACCTCGTTCCAGTCCAGGAAAATACTCCAATCCGTCCAATCCCCAATATCACAATCAACACTAATCTTACGGAAACAACAGACTTTGGGACTTTCGTGCCCTCAAGCTACTCTCCCTTTATTTTCGATCCATCGTATCTCGACACGCAACCAACACACATCATAACCGCCATCCCCGTTCATCCTTATGAAATGAAAAAGGAAGGCATCGGCGGAAACGTTCTCGTTGAATTTCTGATAGACCCTAGCGGACGCGTTGTAAACCCACGGATTGTAAGTTCCAGCGATCCAGCCTTCAATCAACCAACCCTGAAGGCCATCCGCAAGTGGACCTTTACACCTGCTCTCAAAGACGGAATAGCCGTATGGACCCGTGCTCGAATACCGCTCGAATTTTCCGTGAACAAATAAACGGCTGACTAGAAAGTGCTTCGCCCTGTTCCTTTAATGACAGACTTATACTTGGGCAAAAGACCCTTCTTCTGATGCGCTTCGATCAAATCATCACACATTGCCCATATTTTATCCAGTGGCAAGGCGGCAGCTGTGTGAGGATCAGCCATGACAGCGTGATAAATATGCTCACGCTTTCCAGATAACGCCGCCTCAACCGTCAGTTCCTGAACCGCAATATTGGTCCGACAAATAGCTGCCAACTGCGGTGGCAATGATCCTATAGCCGTAGGCTGAAGCCCCTGTGCATCCACTAAAGTGGGCACTTCCACACAACAGTTGTCCGGTAAATTTTTGATCAATCCCTTATTCGGAACATTGCCGTAAACAACCCGAGCTGTGTTGGTTTCTCTCGAATGAATAATATAGGAACCATATTCGTGTGTCTGAGGATTGACCGTAATCTCTCCCTTTTCACCCAAAAGATTTTTTTCTGTTTTTTTCCAACTTTTGATAATTGATTCACAACGCCTGATGTATTCATCAATTGGAATATCAAAATCTTTGATCATCTTTTGGCCATGATGGATGAAGTAAGGCGTGTATTCACTCTGGTGCTCTGAAGATTCTGTCACGAAATAACCCAAACGACGCATCATCTCAAAACGCACCTTATCCTTCTTAAATTTTGGATCCTTCAATAACCGAAACAACCTTGGATAGGCATCTTTCCCCCTATATTTATACTCGAGAAAGAAGGCCATATGGTTAATCCCAGCCACCTTGTAGGTAATATCCTCATATTTCAGACCAGCGTAGTCCGCCAACTGCTTACTTGTTCCCTGAACACTGTGGCATAACCCTACTGTCGGTACACCCACAGTCCAGTCAACCGCCATACAATTCATGGCCATTGGATTGGTATAATTGAGGAAAAGGCAATTGGGCGCCCCAACAGATTCAATGTCACGCGCAATCTTGACGATCTCAGGAATCGTTCGCAAACCACGAAAAACACCACCCACTCCTAGGGTATCGGCAATCGTTTGCTTTAGACCATAACGTTTGGGAATTTCAAAATCGATTACGGTACCCGGCTTATAGCCACCCACCTGTATCGTACAAATAACATAATTCGCCCCTTTAATGGCGGTCTTGCGGTTCGGTGTCGCCTTGACCTTCGCTTTCACCCCTAACTTGGCGATTACCTTTTCTGCCATCACTTTGGCCACTTTCAATCGGCCAGGATCGATATCCATCAAACAGATCTCACTGTCTGACAATTCTGGGAATTGAAGAATATCCGAAATCAGGTTTTTTGCGAAAACAACAGATCCCGCACCAATGAGTGTGATTTTTGCCATAGCTGGTTATGTTCTGGGTTACACGTGATAAAATGAATCGATGAGACAATGAGAAAGAGTGATTTCTCCTATATGTAAGATTGCCTTTTCATGATCTATCATATCCATTTTGTGATATACGGACTTATCATATATGGAGACCTCTGAAGACACATTTCTCAAAATCATAGGTGCAGGCAGAGAG
>CAXMUM010000010.1:316-23579 GCA_964196585.1 uncultured Opitutaceae bacterium | reverse complement strand
TCCTCGAAGTGGTTATGCGGTGGTGGCTGCTCTATTTTGGAATTTTGGAGTCCTTTTAGGGACTGTCGGTATTCTGATAGGAGATTCCTTAGGTCTTGAGTGGTTGGAATTTCCATCCTATGTGACGCCGTTGCTGTTTATCGCCTATCTGGTCATGGGTGCGGTTGGCATTAGTGTTTTTCGTTATCGCACGTCGAAGCAAACATATGTCTCACAGTGGCTCATCCTCACCGCTTTCTTTTGTTTCCCCTGGATCTATTCTGTTACTCAATTTACTCTGATTTGTGACCCGGGGAGAGGGGTCATGCAAGCAATTGCCAACGCTTGGTTTGTGAGCAGTATGAGTGGACTGTGGTTTATTGCTCTGGGATTGGCTGGTTTATATTATCTAGTACCAAAGATATTGGGGTCTGGTTTTCGCTACTACAAGTTGATGAATGTCGGCTTTTGGTCATTGGTTATCTCAGCCAGTTTTGGAGGTGGAAGCCGTTTGGTGGGAGGTCCCGTTCCGGCGTGGATCATATCAGTCGGTATTGCCGCAAGTCTTTTGATTCTTGTGCCGATAGCAGTTGTTGCGGTTAATTATTTTGTCTCGTTCAAAGGGCGAATGGGGGAGGCTTTCCAGAGCACATCCCTTCGTTTTGTGATGGTAGGCTTGATCGCTTTCCTTCTTTTCGGGTTGTCGAATGTTCTGACAGTTTCTCGTTCCTCAAGCGAACTAACACATCTTACTTTATATCGATCAGCGGAGTCGCATCTCATTCTATACGGATTTTTCTCAATGGTGATGTTTGGATGTGTCTATTATTTATTGCCCAGATTACTCCAAAAAGAGTGGCCCTCGGCCATGTTGATAAAGGTCCATTTTGCCTGCTCGGTTTTGGGGCTGATCCTCTATGTCGCTGCTCTAACCTTTGGAGGGATCGTGCAAGGGACAAATTTAAATGATGTAGCGAACTTCCCTGAATTGGTAAGTGTTATCGAAAAGATAACTCCTTTTCTCTTTTCCCAGACAGTAGCGATTGTTTCGCTCCTCCTTGGGCACGTTGCGTTTGCGACAAGCTTTTTCTGGATTTTACTCAAACCGCAATCAGAGGAGGAAGCCTCCGGTGAATTTCTCAATAACCCGTCCTCAAAGGAGGTAAAAGCCTAATGAATAACGGACTTTTCATCTTTTTCGGAATTTTAGTCACACTGACCCTTTCATGGGCTGCGACTGTTCTTTCCCCTCAGACACAGGAAGGGCTTGGTCAGTTAATGCCCTATTATGATATTAATGAGGATAAAAGCTTTCCACGTCCGATGTCTGGTTTGGCCGAGCAGGGACAGAAAGTATATCAGGACCTTGGCTGTGTCTATTGTCATACACAGCAGGTTCGTCGTTCGGGTTATGGAAACGACGTCGGTGCAGGCAGTCGAAATTGGGGTGAAAGACAGAGTGTCGCACGGGATTACATTCAACAAGACAGGGTGCAACTGGGGTCTCTCCGTGTGGGTCCAGACCTTACAAATGTAGGGAGTCGTGAGTTGTCGGAAGAATGGCATTTTCGCCATTTCTACAATGCTCAACTCGAAGTTGCCGGTTCGAATATGCCTTCCTATTCTTTTCTCTACGAAGAGAAAAAAATCCTGGGCGAACCTTCCTCTAATGCATTGTCACTTGAAGGTGAGTCTGCTCCCCAAGAAGGTTTTGAAGTCATTCCGACTCACAGGGCAGAAGCATTGGTTGCTTATATGCTGAGCCTTAAAACACCTTATTCTCTCCCTGAAGCGGAAGAGGCGGAGGAGACTTCTGATGAGTAACATGAAGAAATCATCTAGCGCTAAGCTGTCGAAAACGACTCTGGATCAAGGAGCTCTCTCCGATCAGGAGCTTCAATCAACTCATGCAGCTGAGCTAAAAAAGCATGATGAAGGCCTGGAGGATAAGAAGGGTATTTCTCTCTTGTTCGTATTTGTTTTGTTGATTCTTTACATTGTGGTTTTGAAGGGTGGCGATTACATCGTGAATTTTTCTTCACGATTCGATTCGATGGCTTACAATGAGACAAAGGAGGCGGATCGAGGCCCGAAGGGAGTTGGTGGCGACGCTGTTGTTGCTCAGATTGATCCTCTTGTTCTCGGTAAGCGACTGTATGCCCAAAATTGTGTGGTCTGTCATCAAGCAACCGGTCAAGGCGTTGCAGGTGCGTTCCCTCCATTGAATGGATCCGAATATGTTGTTGGATCAGAACAGCGGCCGATTCGGATACTTCTCAATGGTCTTTCTGGCCCCATTACTGTTAATGGGACTGAATTCAACAGTGTGATGCCGGCTTTTGGCCCAATGTGGGATGATGAAAAGATTGCTGCTGTTTTGACTTATATCCGGAGCGAGTGGGGAAACCAAGCGGAGGCGGTTTTGACAGAAACGGTTGAGGCTGTTCGTGCGGTGGTTCCTGAAAGAGGTATGCAGACTTGGACAGTTGAAGAACTGGAAGCTTACAAATAACGTAGCTTCTAGAATGATTGATCGAGCTGGAGACGGTCTCCTTTAGGCTTCTTTTGAGAGCTCAATAGATCGGGATCTAGCAGATTCGATCGCTTCGCCAATCAGCTTCCTAAACTCTTTCTTTTCCAGGGTCTCTAGAGCAGCCATGGTTGTTCCATTGGGGGAAGTTACTTGGTCTCGCAAACTTTCAGGGCTCACATTTGCTCTAGCCAGAAGACGAGCGGCTCCGAGGACCGTTTCCAGGGCCAACTTGGAAGCGGTAGCATCATCCAATCCTCCTTTAGTTCCTCCGTCTCTGAGGGCGGCGATAAATTCGAAAACGTAAGCTGGACCACTGCCACTGAGTGCTGTGACGATGTCCATCTGACTCTCATCAACTCTGAGGTGTGAACCCATTGCCGAAAGAAGAGGGTTAACGGATCTTTGATCGGAAATGGATAACTCAGTCAACGAACAATAGGCCGATATTCCTGCTCCAATTTGGGCAGGGGTATTGGGCATGACTCGAACGATATTTCTGGACTCCGAAAATAATTCTTTGAGCTGAGATATCTTTTTACCTGCGACGATAGAGATAAGGAGTTTATCCTTGGTTGCTTTGACCAGTGCTGGATCAAGTCCTCCCAAGTGTTGTGGTTTGATCGCAAGGATGACCGTTTCGGCACCTTCTAGTGGTTTTTCGAGGTCTTGAAGAAGATTGATTTTACTTTTCTGAGAAAGAGCAGAAGCAGTATCTCTAGGTTTGCTGAGGCAGCCGATTTCTTCCGGGGTGCACACAGAATTGGAGATTAGGCCTTCCACCATGGCTGTTGCCATGTTGCCTGCTCCAATAAAAGCGTAACGTAGATTTAGGTTTTCTGTCATGATGAAATGGGGAGTTGAAGAGTTGCGATGGTCCCACCTTTGGGGTTGTCTTCAAGGTTGAGCTCACCTCCGAGTTGTTTGGTGAGTTGTTTTGCAATTGTTAAACCCATCCCGACACCTACTGTTCTTTTGCTGCTGACAAAGGGTTGAAAAACATTCTCCTTGAGCTCCTGAGGGATACCAGAGCCACAGTCTTCGACGGAAAAAGCAAGGGTCTCGTCGTCTTCTCGGGTAATTCGAAAAACGATTGAAGGGGCTGTTCTTTTTTCTTCCCCGTAGCTTTCCCATGCATTTACGAGGAGTTTTGAAAGGGCCTCTTCGAACATTTCGGTGTTGGTATTGATTGAGATATTACCGGCTTCGTTCAAAATCTGAATAGAAGTTGAAATACCATTTGTTTCCCTAAAACGACGAATGGTCCAATCGATGATATCCGGAAGAGGAATGGGCCTCAGCTCAGGTTGAGCTCCTCCGGAGAGAGAGCCGACTTGCTGTATGATAGAGACAACCCGATCAATGGCAGAATCTAGTTTTAGAAGATAGGTGCTCAGTACCTTGGGATTACTTGAATGGGCCTTTATGAGGTCCATATACCCAACCACGATACCTAGCAAATTATTGAGGTTATGAGAAATTCCCTGAGTAATCGTTCCTATGGCTGCGGTCCGGCGAGACTCCTCCAGGCGGCGTTGAAGCTCAATGTTTTCGTTATGTGCCGAAAGAAACCTAAGTTGGGTTTGGACTCGAGCGAGGGTTTCGTCGATATCGATGGGCTTTGTTATATAGTCAACTGCACCAACACTAAGGCCTTCTAATTTTCCTTCTTTTGAGTCTTTAGCAGTGATGAATATAACAGGAATGGATTTGGTCTGATTGTCTTTTTTGAGTCTCTCACAGACTTCTGTTCCATCCATCCCCGGCATCATGATATCAAGCAGAATGACATCTGGAGAAACTTCTTTGACTATCTCAAGACATTGCTGCCCGTTTTCCGCCGTAAACACCTCCATCTCTGCTTTTTCAAGGATCCGCTTGAGCAGCAGTATATTGGTGGGGTGGTCATCAACGACCAGGATTTTGGGAGCTTCTGACACTATAGATTAGGCGATAGGCGAATAGAAATATCTGATTCAAGTTAAGCTTGAGCTAACTTGAAGGCTTTCAGGGTGTTTTTCATTAGCATTGCGACAGTCATCGGGCCGACACCACCGGGAACAGGTGTTATTTGGCTGGTGATGGGGGAGACTTCTTTGAAATTTACATCTCCAGTCAATTTGTATCCAGATTTACGTGATGAGTCCTCTACGCGATTTATCCCCACGTCGATAACAACGGCGCCAGGTTTTACCATGTCCTTCGTAACGAATTCCGGTCTCCCTATAGCAGCGATGAGGACATCAGCTTGTCTTGTTATCGAAGGAAGATCAGCCGTTCGCGAGTGGCAAACTGTTACAGTGGCATTCGCCCATGACTGCTTTTGCATAGCTAAGAGAGCCACTGGTTTTCCAACGATAAGACTTCGACCAAGAACAACGACATGTTTTCCGTTGAGGGACACATTTGAACGAGAGAGGAGTTCAATGATGCCGGCTGGTGTACAGGCAACAAATCCGGTCTCATCTTCCTGGCAGATTTTCCCAATATTTTCGGTATGGAAACCATCTACATCTTTTTGAGGATTAACTCTCCGAAATGTTTCGACTTCATCGATATGAGAAGGAAGAGGGGCTTGAATCAAAATTCCATGGACAGAAGAATCGGCGTTAAGTTCATCAATCTTTGCAAAAAGATCTTCCTTGCTCACATCGGGAGGGAGGAGTTCAAGTTTTGGGGTCATTCCAATCTCAGCAGCGATCTTATTTTTCTTATTCACATAAGAAACAGATGCCGGGTCCTCACCCACTCGAATGAATGTGATACATGGGGATTCTCCATTTAGTTGAGAGACTTCCTCTTTGAGTTCAGCAACAATTGCAGTTGCTATTTCATTTCCGTTTATCAGTTCCATAAAAAGCGATATTTTTTTATCAATACGCCAAAATTATCTAGTGAGGCGTAGAGATTCGACCTTTATAAGGAGGTATTTAGATTTCACTGGAACTCTGCCAGTCCCGAAAACATTAACTTGCCGTCCTAGATAATTTTCCAGTGGGTCAGTTATTAAAAGAGTACTGAGATCAAGATAAAGGAGAGTTTTCCCCTGAGAATCCAAAAGGCGGTAATCATACTTAGGTTTACGGCCCAAGAATCTTTTCGTTTTTTCAAAAATACCATGGAAGAGCCTTGGAGAAGGAAGGCTTGCATCTGCGTCAGCATTTTCCTCTGTGTAAGTCGGCATAGGACTTAACTCGGGTTGGTCCGCAACAGCTTCTGGCTCATTGTTAACTGTTTCGGTTGTTATCAACGCAGGTGGAGGTTCCTCAACGACTACAGCCGCAGTATTAACTGCATCAGGTGTCATCAATGGAGTTGGATCGACTGGAATAGAGGCATCAGATGTATTGATGTATAAGGGAATCGTTTTACGGATGACGATTTGTGACCAACCTGCTTCAGGTGAGACGAAGACAGCATCGTCATCACTTTCCATCATGGTGAAAGCCGGTGCATCACTCGATGGAGATGGATAAATGGAGGCGCCAGGTGCTATCGAGAGATCTTTGCGGATGTTGTTATTCGTTACGAACCCTTTAAAAGAGCCTTGATGGTTAATCGCTATCCAGTTTGTAGGGAGGTCCGGGCTGTTTGGAGGTAAATCTTCCAGAGTAGCAGGTGTGTAGGAGGCGCCGGCTCTCAAAATTGCGATGATTGGAGCATCAGCGTTTGGGAGAATTTTTAAGGCTGTATCATGGTCCGCAATGACAGAGCCGGATAAGGCAGTGACGATGCCTAAAATAAGACATAACGTTGGGGCAGATTTTTTCATTTTGAAGTTTCCTCTTTGAAAAGACCTTTCAGAAGGACTAGATATTCGTTTTCAGTAATTGTTCGATTTCAGTCTTATGTAATATTTTCACGGCGCGCAAAGGAAATCCGCGAAGAGAAAATTTTCCGATTTGATAGCGTTTCAATCGAGCCACATCAAACCCAAGAGCAAAGAATAATCTTCTTATTTCTCTTTTTTTCCCATGATGCATTTCAAGATCAATAGTCCGAGATTCCGAGGCATTCCGTGGTCCGACGAGAGATGCTTTTTCCACTTTCAGGCGTTCTCCTTCGTAGTTAATTCCTTTTATTAAAGTGGCTAGTTTCCCTTTTGGGAAAGGGTTTTTTAACCAGACTTTGTATTGCTTCACTATTAGGCTGGAAGGATGCATCAGCTGATTTGCGAGATCACCATCTGTCGTCAAAATAACGAGTCCTTCGCTGTCTTTGTCGAGGCGTCCCGCACAGAAAAGGCGTAGTTTCCCTAGGTCTGTGGGTAGTAGATCAAAGATGGTACGGGGGTTGTGTTCGTCTTTGTTGGTGCAGACGAGTCCTTTAGGCTTGTGAACTGCGAGAGTCACCTTGGGCTGGGGAGTTGGGTGGATAGGTTTCCCATAAACGAGAACTCTATCGTTTCCAGGCGTCACTTTTGCTCCGATTTGAGCGGTATCTCCATTGATGCTTACAGCGCCTTCGGAGACCAGGGTCTCTGCTGCTCGACGTGAGCAGTAGCCGGCGTCGGCCAGAAATTTATGGATTCTTACTGCGTCGCTTGTTTTCACAGGGAGAGGAAAGGAGTTCTGTAAGGGGATTGGAAGTCTGAAGTTGGGTGAAATGAAAGCTTCTTAAAATTGGGGTTCTGGTTGAGAAATGAAACAATGTCTTGTCTTTGAGAGTACTTTTTTCTTATCAAGCGGGGATATACCCCCAGATATGGAATCTACCGTTTACGACAAAAATAATCCTTTTCCGGCATTTGTTACAGAAAATCTTCTTTTGAACCACGATGGTTCAATCAAAGAAACCCGGCACTTTATCGTAAATATTGAGGGGAGTGGCCTTTCCTATAAGGTTGGTGATTCCTTGGGTATCTATCCGATAAATAAGCCGAATGCCGTTGAAGAACTTCTCACCTTTTTGGAGCTTTCTGGAGAAGAATCCGTCTCCATTCCTAAGTTTGAGGGAACTCTTTTAGTTAGGGAGGCACTTTCTACAAAGTTATCTTTAGCAGGGCCAACTAAGAAGCTTCTGGTTTTTTTATTAGAGAAGGTGACGGATGAGGGCGAGAAGTCTCATCTGGAAGCCCTCATCACTCCTGAATCCAAGGATGAAATGATGGCCTATCTTGCAGATAGGGAGTTCATTGATATCCTCGAAGAGCACCCAAGCGCTCATTTAACGGCCCAAGAATTGGTGGATCAAATGAGACGCCTAATGCCCAGATTATATTCGATAGCGTCGTCCCCGCTGCTTTATCCTAATGAGATTCATTTAACGATTGCAGTTGTCCGCTATGAGACAAATAGCCGCGAGCGAATAGGTGTATGCTCAACTTTTGTCTCGGATCGAGTCGAATTGGAGAAGACAAAGTTCTCTGTTTTCGTGGCGAGTTCACATTTTGGGCTTCCGGAAGATGACTCGAAAGATGTGATCATGGTTGGCCCGGGAACTGGAGTTGCTCCGTTTCGGGCTTTTCTCCAGGAAAGAGCTGCCCGCAAGGGTTCTGGTCGAAATTGGCTCTTTTTTGGTGACCAGCGTCGAGCTACAGATTACCTCTATGAGGAAGAATTTCTGGCCTATTCCGAACAGGGCTTGCTAAGTCGTATCGATCTCGCTTTTTCGCGAGATCAAGAGCATAAGATTTATGTGCAAGATCGCATACGAGAAAATGGAGCAGAGATATGGGATTGGATAAATGGGGGTGCTCATTTCTATGTTTGTGGTGATGCCAAGCGCATGGCGAAAGATGTTGATGCGGCCCTTCACGAGGCGATCGAAAAATTTGGAGAAATGAAAGCGGAAGAGGCTGTTGATTACGTAAAATCGATGAAAAAAGAAAAGCGTTATCAACGTGATGTTTACTAAGAATACGAAATTTTAAGAATGAGTTATACAATAACAGATAGAATTGCTGTCGTGACAGGCGCTGGCAGAGGAATTGGAAAAGCGATTGCCGAAATGTTGGCAGCCAATGGTGCTCAGGTCATTTGCGTCAGCAAGTCCGCAAGCACATGTGGAGCTGTAGCGGAGGGGATAAACGCCAGCGGAGGAAAAGCTAAGGCGATGCCTGTGGATGTCTCAGATGGACCTGCGGTTAAGCAGGCTTGTGAAGATCTGCTGAATGAATTTGAAACCATTGATATATTGGTCAACAATGCTGGAATCACAAAGGATGGACTGCTTTTCCGTATGTCAGACGAGGACTGGAGCAGTGTGATTAATACAAATTTATCGAGTTGTTTTTATTGGACAAAGGGGCTGGCCCGCCCGATGACACGGAAGAGATGGGGTCGCATCGTCAATATAACCTCAGTCTCAGGGATTGCGGGTAATGCCGGGCAGACCAACTACGCAGCCTCCAAGGCCGGAATGATTGGGTTTACTAAAAGTATCGCTCGGGAATTTGCCTCGCGTTCTGTGACTTGTAACGCAGTTGCTCCTGGATTTATTGCGACGGATATGACCGCTTCTTTTGTCGAAAGTGGCTCTGAGGCCATATTGGCTAATATTCCCCTGAAAAAGTTTGGAGAAGCGGCAGATATTGCAAATATTGTAACCTATCTCTGTTCGGAAGAGTCCAAATATGTGACGGGACAAGTTTTTACCATTGACGGCGGCATGGTGATGTGATGCCAACAATTGCAGTTAATTAATTAATATTCCTCACAACTATGGGCGATCAGAAAACAACAGAACAACGCGTCAAAGAAATCATCGTTAATCAATTGAATGTTAACGAAGAGCAAATTACCCCAGAGGCTTCCTTTTTGGATGATCTTGGAGCAGATTCCCTCGATACGGTCGAACTTATCATGGCCTTTGAAGAGGAGTTTAAGGATGAGATTAATGGAGAAATCCCTGAATCTGATGCCGAGAAACTGCAGACAGTCGGTGATGTGACAAAATATATTGAGGAAAGAGCTTCTTAAAATAAGGTCCCTCTAGTAAGTTTTCAGCTCTGTCCTCGTTCCGTTTTGGTGCAAGTACAGAGTTTTCATTTATGCAAGACCCAGGTCCTCAGAAAAAGATAGTTGTCACAGGTTTAGGTGTCATCACTTCTCTGGGTTGTGATGTCGGTACCTTTTGGTCCAATCTCACTGCAGGTAAACCGGGGGTTAGTTTGGTTGACTCTTTTGATACCAGTAATTTCACCTGTAAGATCGGTGCGGAAATCCGTGATTTCGATGCTTGTGATTATATGGATCCGAAAGAGGTCCGTCGTAATGATCGGTACACTCATTTCGCGATGGCTGCTGCGAAAGAGGCTATATCTGACGCGGGTCTCCAGATGGATGGAGAAGATGCAGAGAGAGTTGGTGTTTTTGTCGGCTCGGGTATTGGGGGAATGGCCACGATTGAAGCACAGGCCAAGGCTCTTTTTTCGGGTGGTCCTCGCAAGGTGTCGCCTTTTATGATTCCGTCGCTGATTGCAAACATGGCTGCCGGAATGATTGCTATTGAGCATGGAGCTCGTGGCCCAAACTTTTCTATCGTCAGTGCTTGTGCGACAGGAACCCATTGCATTGGAGAGTCCCTGAAAACATTACGTGCAGGTGATGCGGATGTTATGATTGCTGGAGGTAGTGAGGCTTCCATTACCGCTCTTGGATTTGCCGGTTTTTGTTCGATGAAAGCGATGAGCAGGCGAAATGATGACCCGGAAGGTGCAAGCAGGCCCTTTGCTCAGGGACGTGATGGATTTGTGATGGGTGAGGGAGCGGGAGTGTTGATCCTTGAAACCCTGGAGCATGCGCAAGCCAGAGGAGCAACTATTTATTGTGAGTTGGCTGGTTATGGAGCTTCTTGCGACAGTTTTCACATTACAAAGCCGGAGCCAGAGGGCAAGGGTCTCGCATTGGCGATGACCCAGGCTTTAAAAAGTGCGGGAGAAAAGCCTGAAAACATTGATTACATCAATGCCCATGGCACTTCCACTCCCTATAATGACAAGTTTGAGACCTTGGCGATGAAGAAGGTCCTTGGTGATTATGCGTATAAAGTAAAAATCAGTTCAACAAAATCGATGACTGGACACTTATTGGGTGCCGCAGGTGGGGTCGAATCAGCCATTTCCGTGAAGTCTATCCAGACCGGAGTTATCGCGCCTACGATCAATTATGAGGAGCCTGACCCAGAATGTGACTTAGATTATGTCCCCAATACAAAGCAGGATGCGGAGGTAAAGACAGTGATGACAAATAATCTGGGTTTTGGTGGTCAGAATGCCTCTCTGATTTTCCGTGCTCTCTAAAAAATCGTCTGACTGGGGGAAAAGGGACTCTTTCTATTCAGGATTCAAAGGTGGATGAAGCACCTTGGACATCGACTGAAATCCAGACTTCTCAAAATTTACTCAGCTGTTAGCTTTTTCTCTCTTTATGAACACAACACTTATTATTCTTAAGCCGGATTGTATGAAGAATGGCCATGTGGGACATGTGCTTTCTCGTTTTGAGGAGGCCGGTTTTTCCATTGTTGCCAGTAAGTTGATTCAGATGGATCCTTCGACATTGCGTGACCATTATGCACATGTTGCGGACAAACCTTTTTATCCGGAAATTGAAGAATTCATGAGTTCTTGTCCTGTCTTGGTACTGGTTCTCCGTGGCGATAGTATCGTCGAAAAAGTGCGTTTGCTCTTGGGGTCGACCGACTCAAGCAAAGCAGAAAAGGGTACTATTCGAGGAGATTATGGAACAGATATGATGATCAACGTCGTACATGCATCAGATAGTGATGAAAATGCTTCGATCGAGATTGCGCGTTTCTTTAAGCCAGAGGAAGTCCTGGGCTGATCTAGATTGGCGATTATTTCTTTTTTGTTACGTACAATAAAAAGATTATGATTTTGGATTCGCCATGAACCCCTGGAACAAAAGCTAAAGCGCTCTATCTCTTTTCAGTAAAAGAGATTTCGATCCAGGCTGTGGTATTGAATCGCTTCCATCAGGTGGGGAGGTTGGATGTCTTCAGTTTCTTCCAGGTCCGCGATGGTTCGGGCTACTTTGAGAATGCAGTCGTAGGACCGAGCGGAAAGAGAGAGTTGTTCCATGGCCTGTTGCCGCATGTGTTTAGGTATTATTGATTCAGTAGGTGAGCAATAGACGATCTTTAACACCTTCTGCGCTTAGCTCTTGTCCTTTCATCTGAAAGCGTTTCAGCATTGAAGGACCACAATTTACGAATGCTTCTCGTTCAAATAGTCTAGGAGGCAAAGGGATGTCGCATAGGATATTTCCTGATTTCTTTGTTCCGTCGATGCTTAGGACGACTTTCACACCTCGACTTTTGCATCTATCAATTGCTTCAAGTAGGCGCATTAAACTGAAAGCTTGTCCACCGTATAGAATTGCTTGGCTATGCGTATAGGGCGGGTCGCAATACACTATATCTCCACGTTGTGCTTGATCTATGATCGCTTCAAAGTCAGATGCAGTAAAAGTAGCATTTTTCATGCGAGTATGCCAAAGCTTAACTCGGGAGCTGAAATTATTTGGGGATATTGGAGCATGGACACCACAGGGCGTAGACATGTATCCGTCAGCTTGCCTGAAGCGAACTACGCCGTGCGACTCTGAATTGACTTCTACCTGCACGGGAATCGCTTTGATACCATGCAATGCGGCCGACTGAACGGTTGCTAACATAGATGTAATGGCTGAGACAGAGCGAAATAGGAGAAGAGAGATCGGCATCTTCGAGAGAAATATAAATATTGTGGCCTTGCTGATGTTGGGGGTGATGGCAGAATGAGGGTTTATTTTGAATTCATAAATGGTTCTAGGGCTGACAGGTAACATTGGATGCGGAAAATCGACTGCTGGACGGATTTTTGAAGAGCAGGGGTATGCCCGAATTGATTGTGATGAAATTGTGAGGGAATTACTTTCGACCGATGATCAAGTGAAGGAGGAAGTTTTATCTGTGTTTTCGAAGTCTGTTTTCGATAAAGAAGGACAGATTTTGCGCAAAGAGCTGGCGGCGGTAGTTTTTTCTGATCTGGAAGCTTTGAAAAAGCTGGAGGGAATCCTTCACCCCAGGGTAAATAGAATATGGACCGATCAGGTGCAGAGAGAGGTAAGTAAACCATGGTTGGTTGAGATTCCCCTGCTTTTTGAAAGAAATCTTGAGAAAAACGTTGATTTCGCCATCTGTATTACGTGTGATAAGGAGGTTCAAATCAATCGGCTCACCCAAAGAGGGATGACGCCGGATGAAGCTAATCAAAGAATCTCCCGTCAGATGCCTCTGGTCCGGAAGGTTGAACTAGCCAATTATGTTCTTCTGAACAACGGCAGCTTACTTTTCCTTAAGGATCAGATTACGCAACTGATCAAATCTATAAACTCACTTTAAAATAAAACTCCAAATCCGAACCGGTAGTGGCATGAAGCCTATCCGGTATCCGAACGAATTGGATTTCCCCTTCTTTATAAACGAATGGATAACGATAAAATGGAAACTTCTTCTGAAGAGCTAGATGCTCCAACCGCCAAAAAAAAGGTGATTAGGAAATCTACAACGAGAACACGTAAGCCTCGTGTGGCAAAAGAGCCTGAGACGGAAGCATCTGATAAAGGTTCTAATGCAGAACAACTGCCTTTTGAGCCTAGTTCGAGAAAGTCTGATGAGACAGAAGGTTCTTCTGCTGCTCCATCAGATTCCAGGGATGAAAACAGCGGTTCTAACATCGAGGCAAAGGATGGTTCGCAGCCAGAGGATAGTGATCGTAGGGAAAATTCCCGAGACGGTGATTCTCCTGAAAATGGTGGGAGGAGAGAACAAGACGGGAAATCCGGTGGGCGAAGAAATGACAGACGCGGTTCTGATAGAGGGAAGGGAGGATTCCGTAAGAAATTTAAGAAAGGAGAGGGTCGTGGAAGACGTGATGGAGGACGGGGTCGCTCAAAGGATAATCACGAATCCGGTGGTTGGGCCCAACCATCACCTCCAGAGGAATTGGCCAAGATTTTTGGTGAATTGCCTGACCTTGAAAAATTGACGAATTTGGAGGAGATGGCGGAGGAAGCAAAGGGTCTTTCTTCCGGCAGTGGGGAAATTATCTATCTGGATGAATACTCAAAATTGAGTATCAATGATTTAACGGAAGCGATAAGGGCCAAGGGCATTGAGATTGAAGGAAAGCCAGGTCGGAATCAGCTAATGAAGAGTTTGTTTGTCTGGGCTGTCGCGCAACAAAGTCCGGTTTTTGATAGAGGATTTCTCGATTTGAATGATGAGGGGTATGGATTTGTCGTGCATGCCTGCCATAACTATAAATTGATGCCCGAGAGCAGTTTGATTTCAAATGCTTTTTCTAAAGAATACGGTTTGAAGCGTGGGCATGAAGTGGAGGTTCAAGTAAAGGCTCCGGTTGAGAACGAAAGATGTCCCAGTGTGCTTGTCGTAAAGACTGTGATGGGAGAATCTCCGGAGAATGTTTCAAGTATCGAGCCTTTCGAAGAATTAGTGCCTTATTATCCGCTAGAGCGTATTTTCCTCGAAGTTGATTCGGAGGAGGTAAATCGAAAGGATGTTTCGATGAGGGCCTTTGATATTCTCTCTCCAATAGGGTTGGGACAGAGAGGGTTGATCGTGGCGCCCCCGAGAACCGGTAAAACAATACTTCTTCAGGGGATAGCCAATTCTGTGGCAACAAATGTTACTCAGGCAGAATTGATTGTTTTGCTTATTGATGAAAGACCCGAGGAGGTAACTGATTTTCGTCGCAGGGTTAAGGGAGAGGTTGTTAGCTCGACCTTTGATGAATCTCCCGAAAGTCACGTACATGCTGCTGAGATGGTTATTGAGAAGGCTCGTCGTGCAGTGGAGAAAGGTCGACACGTTGTCATCCTTTTGGACTCCATTACACGCTTGGCTCGTGCCTATAATGCCTTGGCTTCAAACAGTGGAAAGATTATGTCAGGCGGTATCGAGGCAACAGCCTTGCAAAAACCGAAACGCTTTTTTGGAGCTGCCCGGAATATTGAAGGCAGTGGAAGTCTTACAATTATGGGTACAGCTTTGGTTGATACGGGGAGTCGTATGGATGAGGTTATTTTTGAAGAATTTAAGGGGACGGGTAATATGGAAATTCATCTGGATCGTGAACTCGTCAATAAACGTATTTTTCCAGCAATCAATTTTGCACAGAGTGGAACCCGTAAGGAAGAGCTTCTGTATCACCCTCAGGAAATTGAGCGAATTTATTCGCTGCGCCGAGCTATGCAGGGTGTCCCTCCTGGTGAAGCAATGGAGATGTTGATTAAGAGGTTGCGAAATACCAAAACCAATGCAGAGTTTTTGATCTCTATGAAATAGATGATTCAGGGCCTCTTTGAGGAGGACCTGTTTTTCTTTTCGAAGAATTTCTTAACCCTTTTCTATAGAAATATTATTAATCTCCAATGGTGGCTGCAAAGGATCATATCGTCCAGTTAATCATTGAAAAAGGGCTGGTTTCCTCGGAAACGGTTGAGAATGTCCGAAAGGGGCTTCCCGAAGATGGACATGGGGATTTGGTGGATGCCTTAACGGTTACAGGGCATGTTAAACGGCATCAAATTACCGAGATGTTGGCAGAAGAGTTTATGATGCCAGTGGTGGATCTGGAGAAGGCCCGTGTGGTGTCTACAGCGTTGGATGTAGTTCCTCGGGAACTAGCAGCACGTTACAATGTCTTTCCCGTAGAGATTAAAGAGAACACCCTGTATGTTGCTATCAGTGATCCATTGGATATGGATGGAGTCGATAGCCTATGCCATGTTTTGAAAAAAACAGTCGAGCCGATGTTGGCATCCAGTGAAGAGATCGCTCATGCGATTGTTCGTTATTATGGCACGGGCGAGGAAACGGTGGAGACAGTCTTGAGCAATTATGTGCCCGAGGGTGAGAAGGAAGAAAAAGCGATACAAAACCGCGCGATTGCATCAGCTCAGAGTGAAGAAACGGATGAATCTGATGCACCTATCATACGTCTTGTTCAAATCATCATTAATGAGGCCTTTAAAAGGCGAGCCTCTGACATTCATCTGGAACCTTTGGAGAAGCGGTTTCGCGTTCGCTACCGGATTGATGGTGTTCTTCATGAGGTTGAGAACCCCCCCAAGCGGTTGCAGCTGGCGATTGTTTCTCGGATCAAGATCATGTCCAATATGAGTATTGCGGAAAAACGTAATCCTCAAGATGGACGCATACAGATTGAAATTGGCGGCAAACCGATTGACTTGCGCGTTTCAGCTTTGCCGGCCGCACACGGGGAAAGCATCGTTATGCGTATCTTGGACAAAGAGAGCCTGATGTTGGGGCTACCCGAACTAGGTTTTCTCAGTGATGACCAAGCTACGTTTGAAAGGCTGATTACGTTGCCAGATGGAATTATTCTTGTGACGGGGCCGACTGGTTCAGGGAAGACGACTACCCTATACGGGTGCCTTAATTTTATCAACCACCCTGATCGAAAGATTATAACGGTCGAGGATCCGGTAGAATACCAATTGACTGGAATAAATCAGGTTCCCGTTCGTGCGGAAGTGGGAATGACCTTTTCCTCTGCTCTTAGGGCGATGTTACGTCAGGCACCCAATATTATCATGATTGGGGAAATCAGAGATAAAGAAACAGCAGAAATTGCTATTCATGCATCTCTGACCGGACATATGGTTTTCAGCACGTTACACACAAATGATGCTCCCAGTGCTGTGACACGCCTAATTGATATCGGTGTGAAACCGTTTCTGGTTTCAACTTCTCTAAGGGCTACGATGGCTCAGAGATTGGTTAGGAAGAATTGTGTCCAGTGTCCGGAGCCTTATGAGGCAGACAGCTCGGCACTTCGCTCTTTGCAGATCAGTGAGAATGACCTGGGAAGTGCTACTTTTATGAAAGGATCGGGGTGTGCCTATTGTTCAAACACGGGATATCGAGGAAGAATGGGGATTTTCGAGATTTTTCAGATAGATGAAGAGACTCAGAGAATGATCTACTCCGGGGCAACAGCTTACCAATTAAGGAGAAAAGGCAGGGAGTCCGGCATGCGAACAATGCGTGAGGATGGACTGCGCAAGGCACTGGCTGGCAGAACTACTATCGAGGAGGTTCTGTCCTCAACTGTAAGTGATTTGGATTAAGAGTTTAGGATAATTGAGTTTTTGCCGATCTATAGGGCATCCGTATCTCATCTTTTAACATATTTTAACAATTATCTAGTTATGAACTATGAAATGAATGATCTCCTTGAACTCGTCGTAGAGGAGAACGCTTCTGATCTTCACCTTCAAGTAGGGCAACCACCAACATTGAGAGTGAGTGGTAGTATGATGCCGATAGATGGGCCAAAATTGACTCCAGAGGACACGAATCATCTGATGGGATCGATTACGTCTGAGGGAGCACAGCAACAGGCTAAGACCGTTGGAGGAGCCGATTTCGGATTTGCCTACCTGGACAAGGCGAGATTTCGTGTCAGTGTTTTGAGGGCAAAGGGAAATTTTGGAATGGTTTTGCGCCAGATTCCCAATGAGATGTTTGGATTGAGGGAAATTGGGCTACCTGATACCGTCAAAGAACTTCTTTACCGTCCCAGAGGATTGATCCTAGTAACAGGCCCTACTGGCTCTGGTAAGAGTACAACTTTGGCTTCGATGGTAAACTATATGAATGAGCATAGGGATGGGCATATCATCACTATTGAGGATCCTATTGAGTATTACCATGATCACAAACGCTGCATTGTAACTCAAAGAGAAATCGGATCGGATGTGAGTTCGTTTTCTGAAGCAATTCGACGAGGGTTACGTCAGGACCCTGATGTTATTCTCGTTGGTGAAATGCGAGATCTTGAGACTATCGAAGCGGCAATCAGTGCTGCTGAAACAGGCCATTTGGTTTTTGGAACATTGCATACGAATGGAGCCGCGAAGACAATCGATCGAATTGTAGATGCTTTTCCAGCAAACATGAAGGACATGATCCGGACACAGCTTGCCTCTTCAATTATAGCTGTTCTATCCCAGGTTTTGTGCAAAAAGACCAGCGGAGGTCGTATTGCTGGTTTTGAATTAATGGTTTCGACCAGCTCTATTCAGTCGTTAATTCGTGAGAATAAGACCTATCGAATCAATTCTGATATCCAAACAGGTTCTAATATGGGAATGATCTCGATGGATACTCATTTGATGAGTCTTTATAATAAGGATCTCATTTCTGCAGACGAGGCGTTCGAAAAGTCTCAAGATTCTGCGACTATGCGTCAAAAACTCGAGGCAACGGGTGCAAAACTCAAAGAGCTGTAATTTATTTTTTTGACCTTCGAACAACAAGTCGCTCCTTTGGTATGACTTCATGTTCGAAACACAAAGCCTTGCTCTCTATGAAATGCTCCAGGAGACCAAGCTCATTGAGCTGGAAAAGCTCGATGAGCTTTATGTAGAGCATCAGGAAAGTGGGAAATCTCTAGGAAATCTCATCGAAGAGCTGTCTGTTGTCGACGTAGACGTTCTGTTGAAGGGTGTAGCCGAGTATTTGGGGTGGGAGTATTTACATGCTGCGCCGACCAGTGTGGACGATGCTGTAATTGGAATTCTGGAAGGAAGTATTGCTCGGATGTATGCGGTGGTTCCGATCCGCTATGATGAAACATCCATTGATCTGCTAGCCACTGATCCTTTTAACAGTCAGATTGTTGATGATCTAACGTTTGCGTTGCAGAGAGATGTGAGATTGGTCGTTTCCAATCCTACTGCCGTTGAGAACCTGATAAAGGTTCATTACGGAGAGGAAGAAGGAACCATCGATGATTTACTCAAAGAGTTGGGGAAAGGTCCAGCGACCGCACAGGAAGAACTAAGTGAATCGGATATCGAAGCGATGGCCGGAGAAACCCCCATCGTACGATTTGTGAATCTTGTTCTCTTGCAGGCTGTAAAGGATGAGGCATCAGACATCCATTTTGAGCCGTTTGAAGATGAGTTTAAAATACGGTATCGAATTGACGGAGCATTGTATGAAATGGCTCCTCCTCCTATTCAATTGGCTCTTCCGATCATTTCGCGAATTAAAGTTGTTGCGAATCTCAACATCGCAGAGCGAAGAGTTCCTCAGGATGGGAGAATTAAGATAACAGTTGCTGGAAGACAGGTGGATCTTCGTGTCTCTACTTTACCAACGCAGTTTGGAGAAAGTGTGGTTTTGCGTGTTTTGGATAGGTCGGTTGTTCAGCTGGATATTGAAAAATTAGGAATGCCAAAGGATGTGTCCGAATCAGTGCAGGATGTGATTAGCCGGCCAAATGGCATTTTTGTCGTAACGGGTCCTACAGGATCGGGGAAGACGACGACTCTTTACAGCTGCTTGCGTATTTTAAATGAAGTTGAAAGGAAAATTCTCACAGCGGAGGACCCGGTAGAGTATGAGATTGAGGGTATCATGCAGGTCTCGATCAATCCTCATATTGGACTGACATTCGCCAAGACTCTTCGTTCTTTTCTTCGCCAGGACCCTGATACGATAATGGTAGGTGAGATTCGTGATTTGGAAACGGCTCAGATCTCGATACAAGCTTCGCTTACCGGACATTTGGTCCTGAGCACATTACATACAAACGACGCGGCTGGGGCAATCACCAGATTGGTCGACATGGGTGTCGAGCCATTTTTGATAGCATCTTCACTTGAGGCAGTCTTGGCTCAGAGACTGGTTCGCACAATATGTAGCGATTGTCGAACGGCGTATGATCCCAATGAAAGTCTAATTGAGCAGCTGGACCTAGAGTTGAAAGATGTTGGAAATAAGGAATTTTTCTATGGTAAGGGGTGTCCACATTGTAATGAAACAGGTTATCGTGGCAGGATGGGTGTTTATGAAATGTTAAGAATGTCTGAACCTTTAAGGGATCTAGTTTCGCAGAGATCCCCGGCATTGGTTATTCGTCAGAGAGCGCTCGAAGAGGGAATGAGAACTTTGAGAGATGATGGACTGAGAGCGATTTATAACGGTGCAACTTCTATCGAAGAGGTGATAAAGTATACCTAAGCCCATGCCCAAATACATTTTTACTGCTGTTGATTCGAAAGGCGAAGAAAGGACTGGTTCTGTTGAAGCAGCCAGTGCAGATTTGGCATCTTCCCAGATAAAAAGTATGGGATATTTCCCAACCAATCTGAAATCGGAACAGGGGGGGGCACTGCCAAGTGGTTCTCAAAAGGCGCCAACGGTTAAAGCAGTTTCGACACTTGTTGAAAAGAAAAAGGCGCCTTTTTCGATTGGTAAGGTGATTAATCAAAAAGGCCTGACTATTTTTACGCGTCAACTTTCTACTCTGATTCAAGCTGGGTTACCATTGTTGCGAGGTTTGGAAGTCTTGGCAAAGCAGGAAAGACATGAGCCTTTTCGTTATGTCATCCTTGAATTATATGAGAATATCCGTTCGGGAAATACATTTTCCGAAGGGCTTCAGCAACACCCAAAAATCTTTAGTCGTCTTTATATAAATATGGTGAAAGCCGGAGAAGCTGGTGGTGTGTTGGATGTTGTTCTGAATCGATTGGCCCGTTTTATGGAGAAATCGCAACGCGTTAAAGGAAAGATTCGAGCGGCGATGGTTTATCCTATAGTGGTTGTTATCTTGTCGGTAATAATTGTGTCTCTTTTGATGGTAATGATAGTTCCGAAGTTTGAGTTGATTTTCGATGATATGTTGAAAGGGGCGAGTCTTCCCAAGCTTACGCAGATCGTTTTGGATCTAAGTGTTTTCATTGAGGAAAATGCGATTATATCGATTCTTATCCTAGTTGGATCGTTTGTTCTATTGAAATTTTTGGGTCGGACCCGATTGGGTGCGCACAGCATTGATTGGGGGTTGATAACGTTTCCACTAATAGGGAATCTCTATCGTAAGGCTGCGATCTCTCGCTTCTCCCGAACGCTGAGCACCTTGCTTTCCAGTGGAGTACCCATTTTATCCGCATTGCAGATCACGCGTGACACAAGTGGGAATGCTCTTTTGGTCGAAGCAGTGGAGGAAGTTCATGACAGAGTAAAAGAAGGGGAAGGTGTTTCAGGGCCTCTGGAGGCATCCAAAATTTTCCCTTTGATGGTTACCAGTATGATTGATGTTGGAGAAGAGACGGGTGAACTGGCTGAAATGCTGAATCGTGTAGCGGAAATTTACGATGAAGAGGTTGATAATGCGGTTGTGGGCCTGACTTCAATTATTGAACCTATCATGATCGTCTTTTTGGCGTTAACGGTGGGCACTATTGTTATCGCACTCTTTTTGCCGATTATTGAGATTATTAATCAACTAAACTAGTCTTTGAGTTTGATTAATAAGACAGCGCCATCATTGGCCAGATGACTTGATGGGAAGAGAGTAGGGGTTGGCATCAATGCCTCTTGCTTTAAAGGCTTTTTGGATCGCTTTTAGATCCAATTTAACTTCAGGTACAATCTTGTGTCTGGCAAACCAGCCTTGGTTCATTTCAAGTGCAAATTGAACCGAATGACTGATTGATCTTATGGGTGTCTCATCTTCTGGATACATTGGATAGATTTCCTTCAAGGTGCCATCGGCTGTAAAATATCCAATGTCGAGTGGTATCTTGGTATTTCTCATATAAAAGCTGAGCCTTTGGGGAACCTTAAAGACAAAGAGCATCCCGTTGTCTGCTTCCATATGATTACGGAACATCAGGCCTTGTTGTAACTCATGAGGGTGAATGGCTATTTGAGCCTGTAAGGATGTAAGTCCTATTTTTAATGGGAAGTAGGTTTTCACCGTTGCGGTGTCATTTCCAGAGGATCGATTGTCCTGACAACCGAGGGCCATCAACAAACCAAAAATCAAAGTAACTGTCAGAGACCGTTTTGTTCTTCGGGATTGCAGTATTCCTGAAGACGTGATCTTTTTCTGAATTATTAATTGATGCTTTGTTGGTGAAAATGAATGTGGGCGACTAGCACCATAGAATTTACGTATCTTCTCAATGATCATGTCTCTTCGGAAAACTCGGAAAAAGGTTAAATTAGCATCTTTGCTTTATGCGGATACTTTAACAAGTCCTGACCAACTTTATTTCGGAAGATTTTTTGTTCCGGATCCATTTATCTCATTTCTTATCAATGGGAAAAAAATGGGTGTTTTTAATGCTCTGGAATTTTCTAGAGCTCGCAAGGAGTCCGCTTTTGAGGTGGTGCTTCCATTGGAAGAGTGGACGGAGAGGGCACATAAATATTTTGAGCGAGAAGATATCGGAATTGCAGAGGTAATCTATGTAATTGCCCGTTCTTATAAAATTAAAACTTTTCGAATCCCTTCTGATTTTCCAACAGGGGTTGCGTTTAAACTAATTGAGCATGGGTTAAAGCTGGAAGTGATAGAAGGGATGTTTTTTCCAAAGCGTGAGATGAAAACAGAAGAAGAGATCCGCTTTATCAAACAGGGGAATCGATGTAGCTCTTTAGGGTTCAAGGTGGCTGAGGAACTTTTACAAAAGGCTGAAATAAAAAGAGGAAGGCTGTATTGTGAGGGCAAACCTCTTACGTCTGAGAGAGTGCAAAAAGAGATCGAGATTGCCTGTTTAAGAGCAGGAGCTATATCGGCAGATACGATCGTTGCAGGAGGAGATCAGGCGTGTGATCCCCATTGTCGTGGGAGTGGGCCATTATTTGCGAACCAACTTATAATCATCGATATTTTCCCTCGTGTCACGCAAACGGGGTATCATGGTGATATGACTCGTACTTTTCTTAAAGGGAAAGCATCCGATGCTCAGATAAGGCTGGTCAGAACAGTTCGAGCTGCTCAAAGAATTGCCCTGAACACAATCAAAGCCGGTGTTTCAGGCCAAAGGGTTCATTCTAAAGTCGTTGAACATTTTAACGCACAATGTTACCAGACGAGACGTGATGAAGGAAGCGCCGTTGGCTTTTTTCATGGAACGGGACATGGATTGGGGTTGGCTGTTCACGAAGCTCCACGTGTGTCGGCAAATGGAGGGAAATTGCGTAAGGGGACGGTCGTTACAGTTGAACCTGGGCTATATTACCCCGGCTTAGGGGGTTGCCGAATTGAAGATGTCGTACAGGTAACGAGTGAAGGGGTTCGGATGCTTTCGAATTACCCTTATCGTTGGCAAATTGCCTAAAAAGTGGCTCTGGTGACGACTAGAGTAATTTGATTGCGATAACCCCTAGAAGAGCCAGAAGAAATAATCCCAAGGAGGCCCATCCAAAGTTGCGCTCAAGAAAATGTCTGGCGGGTTCTCCGAAAACCCTGATGACAATTGCAACGAGGAAGAAACGGGCCCCTCGACCAATTGAAGAAGCAATGATCAATGTGCCTAGATGAACTTGATCATGAAAGACACCAGCTGCGATAGTGAAAACTTTGTAAGGAATGGGCGTGAATCCGGCACCTAAGATGGAGAGAAAAGCATTTCGTTCATAGATTCTTCCTACGGTATCGAAGGCTTCCTGATAGTGAAAAGCGTCGATGATAGACTGGCCTACAGATTCATAGAGGGCAAAACCGATATACCATCCGAGAATTCCTCCTAAAACTGAACCGATGGTACAGACCAGTGCGTAGAGGAACCAACGTTTACGGTTGGAAAAACACATGGCCATGAGAAGAACATCCGGAGGGACGGGAAAAAAAGATGATTCCGCGAAAGAAACGAGTCCAAGTGCAGGCAGAGCAAATCGTGTTCCAGACCAGTGCAAAGTCCAGAAGTAGAGTTTCTTGATAGGGTTTTTTGTTTGTCG